>JAFUZY010000135.1 GCA_017476375.1 Eubacterium sp. | reverse complement strand
CCTTATACATTTTAATATATTCGTTTGCGCTCTTGCCCCAGCTCATATCGCAGTCAAGTGCTCGCTTAACGAGAATTTTCCAACCCTCTTTATTGGAGTATGCGTCAACGCCCCTGTAAATTGCGCCGAGCATATCGTAAGCGTCGTAGTTCTTAAAGGTGAAGCCGTTGCCTTCGCCGTCGCCCGAATCGGTTATTGAGTCCTTAAGTCCGCCTGTTTCACGAACAATCGGAATGGTTCCGTATCTGAGAGAAACCATCTGTGAAAGTCCGCAGGGCTCGCTCTTGCTTGGCATTAAGAATAAATCTGCGCCTGCGTAAATCTTTCTTGCAAGTTCGGGAACGAAGCCGATTGTAACGCCGACTTTATCCGGATATTTATCGTGCAGCTCTCTGAAAAAGCTTTCGTACTGCCATTCGCCCGAACCGAGTACAACATACTGAACGTCCCTTTCCCAAAGGCTCTTTTCAAGAACCTCTCTCATAAGGTCGAAGCCCTTGTGGCCTGCAAGACGGCTTACAATTCCGATAAGCGGAACATCGTCTCTTACTGCCATTCCCATTGCTTCCTGAAGCGCTCTCTTGTTCTCAGCCTTTGCCTTAACAAAATCTGAATTTGCGCTGTAATTAGCGGCAATGTTGGGGTCTGTTTCAGGGTTGTAGTTTTCTGTGTCTATTCCGTTGAGAATGCCGCAGAGCTTCCATGAACGCTGATTTAAAATCGGGTCAAGTCCGTGGGAGAACCATGGGTCGAGAATTTCCCGTGCATAGGTTGGCGAAACGGTTGTAACAACATTTGCGCACTCGATACCCGCTTTCATAAAGTTAACAAGTCCGTCGTATAAAATAAGGTTGTTATACTCCGGAGCAATTCCTAGCACATCGTTTAAAAGCTCGTCTCCGTATTTGCCCTGATACTGAATATTGTGAATGGTGAAAACGGTTTTGATGTTTTCATAGCCAATCTGATTTGCATAGTAGCAGGTATAATAGAGCGGAGTTAACGCACTCTGCCAGTCGTTGCAGTGGATAATATCGGGCTTCCAGTCAAGATGGGGGATGATTTCAAGAACTGCTCTTGAAAAGAAAGCAAATCTTTCCGCATCGTCGTAGTGACCGTAAATACCATCCCTCTTGAAATAATACTGATTATCAAGGAAGTAATAAATAACTCCGTTGTGTTTTGCCTCGAATATTCCGCAGTACTGCCTTCTCCATGAAACAGGAACGGAAATTGAGGTTATGAATTTCATTTTATCCTTATATTCCTGCTTAATGGAATCATAAAGGGGCATAACGACTCTGCAGCCGATAAGGCGTTTTCTCAGCGCAACGGGAAGCGAGCCGGCAACATCGCCGAGTCCGCCCGAAGCCATAAAGGGGAGCGCTTCAGAAGCAACATATAAAACCTTCATTGGTAACCTCCTTAAATTCTTGTATCTTTTGACAGACTAACCGGGAATGTTTCTGCGCCCGAAAGCTCAACGCCCGATTTAATATTAACATTCTTGTCTGCGATGATATAATTGATTGAAGAGCCTTCGCCGATAACCGTATCCTGCATAAGAATTGAATTTTTAACAACTGCGCCTGCTTCAACCTTAACTCCCTTGAAGAGAATTGAGTTTTCAACTGTTCCCTTGATTTCGCAGCCGTCTGCAACAAGTGAGTTTGAAACATCTGCATCAGGTCCGTAAAGGGTCGGCATATCGTCGCGCTCTTTAGTGTAAATCGGTCTTTCCTTATCAAAGAGCTTGTTTTTCGTATTCTTATCAAGGAGACTCATTGAAATATCATAGTAGCTCTGAACACTGTCGATTGTTCCGACGAAGCAATCTGTTGCATCAAATGCATATGCCTTTTCCGACTTGATGCAGTTCATAAGAATACTTCTCTGGAAGGAAACCTCATTCTTTGAATGAGCGGTTGTTATAAGTGTTTGAAGAAGATATTTCTTTATAAGAATAATATTGCACGAATAGAAAACATCATCATTCGTGTCCGGGTCAAGGGAAGCTTCAATAATTTTTCCGTTTTCTTCAACCTTGTTGAAAACAAGAACTGAATTTATATCCTTCGGCTTCTTGCCTTTTACTCCGACGATTGTCACTGCTGCGCCTGATTTTTCGTGTGCCTCAAAAAGCTTTTCAAAATCAAGATTCATAACATTATAGCAGTCGCTCATTAAAACATATTCCTGATTGGATTGGTCGAGGAATCCCATGTTTCCGTAGATAGCGTCTATTCTGTTGCCCCACATAGTTGCGGAGTTAATTGAATACGGAGGAAGAAGGAACAAGCCGTCGTTCTTTCTGCTCAAATCCCAGGGCTTGCCCGTTCCAACATGGTCCATAAGGGAGTTAAAGTTTGCGTTTGTTACAACGCCGATTTTTGTTATTCCGCTTTCAACCATATTTGAAAGGGGGAAGTCAATGAGTCTGTATCTTGCGCAAAACGGAACAGAACCCATTGTTCTCATATCAGTTAGTGCGTCAAGCGCTTCTTCGTGAATGTTTGCAAAAATCATTCCGAGAACATTATTTCCGTTCATAATTATACCTCCTCTCCGGATGCTATCATATCTTTCGGAGCAATCTTTTTGCCCTTTGTTATTCTTGCCTTTGAGCCGATAACCGCAACGCCCCAGTCCTCGCTGTTTTCAAGCTTTTCGGGGATTTCGCCTACCTGCGCGCCCTCTTCAATAACCGCGTCCTCGGCAACTATTGAATAGTAAACCTTTGCGCCGTCTTTAACTGTTGCACCCGGCATAATAACCGAATACTTAACCTCGGCATCCTTTCCGATTTTAACATTCGGAGAAACAACCGAGTAATCTACTAAGCCGTCAATTTCGCAGCCCTCGCCGATTGATGAGTTTTCAACCTTTGCGTCCTTGCCGATATAGTGGGGCGGAGCTATCGGATTTCTGCTGTATATCTTCCATGATTTATCGCTTAAATCAAGGTCGACATTCGGATTAATTATATCAAGGTTTGCCTCCCAGAGCGAATCAATTGTTCCAACATCCTTCCAGTAGCCCTTAAACGGGAATGCAAACATTCTTTGGTTGTCAGCAAGCATTGTCGGGATGATGTTTTTTCCGAAGTCGTTTGATGAATCGGGATTTGCCTCATCCTCGGTTAAATACTTTCTGAGTTTGTCCCATGAGAAAACATAAACGCCCATTGAAGCCTTATTTGATTTCGGCTGGGCAGGTTTCTCTGCAAATTCATAAATCTTATCGTTTTCATCAGTTGCAAGAATACCGAAACGGCTTGCCTCTTCCCACGGAACCTCAAGAACGGCAATTGTGCAGTCGGCATTATTCTTCTTATGAAAATCAATCATCTTTGCATAATCCATCTTATAGATATGGTCGCCCGAAAGGATAACAACATATTTCGGGTCGTATTTCTCGATGAAAGTTATGTTTTGATAAATTGCATTTGCGGTTCCCTTATACCACTCTGCTCCCCCTATTGCCTCATACGGCGAAAGAACGTGAACTCCGCCGTTAATTCTGTCTAAATCCCAAGGCTGTCCGTTTCCGAGATAGTCGTTGAGAACAAGGGGCTGATACTGGGTTAAAACGCCAACGGTGTAAATACCGCTGTTAACGCAGTTTGAAAGAGGGAAGTCGATTATTCGATAGTTTCCTCCATAAGGAACAGCCGGCTTTGCAATGCTTTTTGTTAAAACTCCGAGACGGCTACCCTGTCCGCCTGCAAGCAGCATTGCAACAACATCAGTTTTATGTGTCATATGCTTAATTCCTCCTGAATATTAATCCTTTTGTTTTTTTAGATAGACTGCAGAAAGTCCGTGCAGCTTAAGATTGATGTGATTGTCAAATCCGTGAATTGGCTCGGCTTTTGATTTATATGTTCCCGAAAGCCTCTGCTTGTCTCCGCCGTATTTTTGAAGCGAAGTGTCAAGAACGACCTTGTATTTTCCTTTTTCGGGAACTCCGATTTTATAGCTTTCAAAACTGTTGGGAGTCCAGTTGAAAACTGCAATAATCTCTTCACCTTTTTTGTTGATTCTTCTGAAGGCGATAACGCTGTTGCAGTTATCCTCGCTTGAAATCCACTGGAAGCCCTCCCAGGAATAATCAATTTCCCAAAGCTCGCTGTGTTCTTTATAGAACTTATTAAGCTCTTTGGTGAAACTCTGAAGCTTTTTATGCTTGTCGTAGTCGAGCAGGAGCCAGTCTAGCCCTTGCTTGTAATTCCATTCAATGAACTGACCGAATTCAGAGCCCATAAAGAGAAGTTTCTTTCCCGGGTGCGCCATCATATAAGCAAGGAAGAGCCTCATACCATCAAACTTCATATCGTAGTCACCGGGCATTTTGTTAAGAAGGCTTGCCTTTCCGTGAACAACCTCGTCGTGGCTTATCGGAAGAATAAAGTTTTCAGAGAAGGCATAGAAGAAACTGAAGGTTATGCAGTTATGGTTGCCTTTTCTGAAAAGCGGGTCCATTGAGGTGTAGCGGAGCATATCGTTCATCCAGCCCATGTTCCACTTGAAATTGAATCCGAGACCGCCGATATTGGTTGGCATTGTTATCATCGGCCATGCTGTTGATTCCTCGGCAATCATCATAACATCGGGATGCTCTTTGAACATCGCCGTGTTAAGTTTTTGGAAGAAATCAACCGCTTCAAGATTTTCGCGGCCGCCGTTTTTATTCGGAGTCCATTCGCCGTTCTTCCTTCCGTAGTCGAGATAGAGCATTGACGCAACTGCGTCGACCCTGAGTCCGTCGAAATGGAATTTATCAATCCAGAACATTGCAGAGGATATGAGGAAGGAGTTAACCTCTTTCTTGGAGTAGTCGAAAACCCTTGTGCCCCATTCCTTGTGTTCGCCTTTTTTGAGGTCGGAGTATTCGTAGCAGCAGCTGCCGTCGAATTCATAAAGACCGTGGGCGTCCTTCGGGAAGTGGGCGGGAACCCAGTCAAGAATAACGCCGATATTGTTTTTGTGGCATTTATCAATGAAATACATCAAATCCTCGGGAATGCCGTATCTTGAGGTTGCGGCGAAATAGCCGGTAACCTGATAACCCCATGAGCCGTCAAACGGATATTCCATAATCGGAAGCATTTCAATATGCGTGTAGCCCATTTCCTTAACATAGGGAACAAGCTCATCAGCCATTTCGCGGTATGTTAAGAAATTGCCGTCCTCATGCTGTTTCCATGAGCCAAAATGAATTTCATATATGTTAACCGGCTTATCGAGAATATTTCCTTTAGCCTTGCTTTCAAACCACTTTTTATCCCCCCACTTGTAATCGCCAAGCTCATAAACCTTTGAACCAGTTGAGGGACGTGTTTCCTGATGAACTGCATAAGGGTCTGCCTTTAGAAGAGTTCTGCCGTCTTTTGTTTTGATTGAATACTTATAGCAATCATAAACGTTAAGACCTTCGATTATTGCTTCCCAGATTCCCGGGGATATGGGGAAACATCTGTGGGCGTTCTCATCCCAGCCGTTGAAATCGCCGACAACGCTGACTGCCTCAGCGTTTGGCGCCCAGACCCTGAAAGCGTAGCTGTTCTTATCTATTTTATGAACGCCGAAGAACTCATATGCCTTGTAGTTTGTTCCGTCGTGGAACAAATAAACAGGAAGCTGATATTCTTTTTTCAGCTCAGTCATAACATCACTCCTTCTATATAAAATTATTCTATTTTTTTACATCATAACATTTATTGTAAGTGATTACAAGGGGAATTTGTATATTTTGTTACAAGAAATTGTAAATATTTTTTAAAATCTGTGCAACTTGTTGGAAAATGTATAGAAAATTCTGGTGCTAATGTTTAAAAAATTTATTAAAAATAACTTTTGCTTTCCTATTGCCGTTTTTTTATTAAGTATGTTATAATACATTTGTATAATCGATTATTATCGAAAGTGGGTGGAATTATGAAATTCACTAAAATGCACGGCTGCGGAAACGATTATGTTTATATCGACTGCACCGAAAATAAAATTGAAAATGAAGAGCAAGCGGCAATCAAACTTTCCGACAGGCATTTCGGCATCGGCGGCGACGGAATGATTCTCATCAAAAAAAGCGACATTGCGGATTTTGAAATGGTTATGTATAACGCCGACGGTTCAAAGGGAGCAATGTGCGGAAACGGAATAAGATGCGTTGCAAAATTTGTTTACGACCATAAGTTAACCGACAAAACCTCGATTTCAATTGAATCAATGGGCGCAATTAAATATATTGATTTGAAGGTTGAGAACGGAGTTGCAGTCGGCGCAAAGGTTGATATGGGCAAGCCCAATCTCAAAGCGAGCGAGATTCCCGTAATCAGCGAAAACGAAAAGGCGATTAATGAGCCGATAAGTGTTGACGGAAAGGCTTATCAAATGACCTGCGTTTCAATGGGAAATCCTCACGCAGTTATTTTTACCGATGTTTCGCCAAAGGAAATTGAGCTTGAAAAAATCGGACCGAAATTTGAAAGCAATCCCGTTTTCCCCGACAGAACGAATACCGAGTTCGTTAAGGTTATCGACAGAAAGAATATAGAAATGCGTGTTTGGGAACGCGGCTCGGGAGAAACTCTTGCCTGCGGAACGGGCGCCTGCGCAAGCGCAGTTGCGGCAATTCTTAACGGGTACTGCGATAACGACGTAACTGTTCACCTTCTCGGCGGAGATTTGGAGATAAGCTGGAGCGGCGACGAAAGCGAGAGCGTTTTTATGACGGGACCGGCTGTCACCGTTTTCAACGGTGAAATTAAGAATTAAGAATTAAGAATTGAGGGCGGGGCACCCGCACCCGATTATAGAATTTAAAATTGAGAATGAAAAATGAAAAATTGAGGGCGGGCTTTGCCCACACCCGATTATAAATTACGAATTACGAGTTACGAATTACGAATTTAGGATACTCGCTTCGCTCAAACAATTAATTATTGACCGAACGAAGTGAGAAACAAAAAACTCGTAACTCGGAACTATAATAAGGAGGAACAATTAAATGAGTATTAAAATCGGAATTTTAGGCTATGGCAATCTTTCAAGAGGCGTTGAAAGCGCCATAAAACAAAACGAGGATCTCGAACTTGTTGCGGTTTTTACAAGAAGAGACCCCGAAAGCGTAAAGATTAAAACCGAAGGCGTTGGCGTTTACCACATTGATGAGATTGAGAGCTTCAAGGATAAAATTGATGTTCTTGTTCTCGGCGGCGGAAGCGCAACGGACCTTCCCGAGCAAACGCCGAAATATGCAAAGCTTTTCAATGTTATCGACAGCTTTGACACTCATGCAAGAATCCCCGAGCATTTTGAAAATGTTGATAAGGCTGCGAAAGAGGCAGGCAAGGTCGGCATTATTTCAATCGGATGGGACCCGGGCTTGTTTTCACTTCTCAGGATGGTTTCAACCGCCGTTCTTCCCGAGGGAAACAACTATACCTTCTGGGGCAAGGGTGTAAGCCAGGGACATTCCGATGCCATAAGAAGAATTGAAGGCGTTGTTGATGCAAGACAGTATACAATTCCCGTTGACGCTGCAGTTGAGAGCGTTCGTAACGCCGAAAATCCAACCTTCACTGCAAGACAGCAGCACACAAGAGAATGTTTTGTTGTTGCTAAGGAAGGCGCAGACCTTGAAAGAATTGAAAAAGAAATCAAGGAAATGCCAAACTATTTTGAACCGTATGATACAACAGTTCATTTCATTTCAAAAGAGGAGCTTGATAAAAACCATGCTGCTCTTCCTCACGGCGGTTTTGTTATCAGAAGCGGCAAAACAGGTTTTGATAAAGAAAACAGCCACGTAGTTGAATTTAATCTGAAACTTGATTCAAACCCTGAATTTACAGGCTCGGTTATTGCTGCATATGCAAGAGCGGCGTATAAGCTCAATAAAGAAGGCGTATCGGGCTGCAAAACAATTTTTGATATTCCCGTTGCATACTTAAGCAGTAAGAGCGGCGAGGAACTCAGAAAATCACTGCTTTAATATAAGTTACGAGTTCCGAGCTCCGAGTTCCGAGTTGTCGGTTACTCGCTTTGCTCAGACAATTAATAAAAGAGGTTTTTGACTATGGCAAACAACACCTATAATTCACCGTTTAATGCCCGTTATGCGAGCAAGGAAATGCAATATATTTATTCTCCCGATTTTAAGTTTAAAACATGGAGAAAACTTTGGATTGCGCTTGCCGAGGCAGAGAATGAACTTGGACTTAACGTAACCAAGGAGCAGATTGATGAACTCAAGGCGCATGCCGAGGATATTAATTACGAGGTTGCAAGAGAATACGAAAAGAAGTTTCGCCACGATGTTATGAGCCATGTTCACGCATACGGTGAGCAATGCCCGAAGGCAAAGCCGATTATTCATCTTGGCGCAACCTCCTGTTATGTTGGGGATAACACTGATGTTATAACTATGAAAGAGGCTCTTCTTCTTATCAAAAAGAAGCTTGTTAATGCAATTGCGTCAGTTGCAAAATTTGCAGATGAATATAAGGATATGCCCTGCCTCGGATTTACCCATTTTCAGCCTGCTCAGCCGACAACTGTCGGAAAAAGAGCAACACTCTGGTTAATGGATTTGGTTATGGACTTAAACGAGGTTGACCATGTTCTTGAAACTCTTATGCTTCTTGGCTCAAAGGGAACAACGGGAACTCAGGCATCCTTCCTTGAACTCTTCGACGGCGACCACGAAAAATGCAAGGAGCTTGACAGAAAGATTGCAGAGAAAATGGGATTTAAGGCGTGTTTCCCCGTAAGCGGTCAGACCTATGCAAGAAAGCTTGATACAATAGTTTGCAACTGCCTTGCGCTTATTGCTCAGAGCTGCTGCAAATTCTCAAACGATTTAAGACTTCTTCAGAATCTCAAAGAGATTGAAGAGCCGTTTGAAAAAAATCAGATTGGTTCTTCCGCAATGGCTTATAAGAGAAACCCGATGAGAAGCGAGAGGATTGCGTCTCTTTCAAGATACGTTATGATTGATGCGCTCAATCCTGCGTGGACCGCATCTGCCCAGTGGTTTGAAAGAACCCTTGACGACAGCGCGAACAAGCGTGTTTCGGTTGCAGAGGCGTTCCTTGCAACTGACGGAATCCTTGATTTATATATCAATGTAACAAGCGGATTGGTTGTTTATCCGAAGGTTATTGAGGCAAGGCTGATGAGCGAGCTTCCGTTTATGGCAACCGAAAACATTATGATGGATGCCGTTAAAAGAGGGGGCGACCGTCAGGAACTCCACGAAAAAATCCGTCAGCATTCAATGGCTGCCGGCGCAGTTGTTAAGGTTCAGGGCGGCAAAAATGATTTGGTAGACAGAATCGCTGCAGACCCTGCGTTTATGACAACGAAGGAAGAAATTCTTGCAATTCTTAAACCCGAAAATTTTGTTGGCAGAGCACCCGAGCAGACCGCCGATTTCCTTAACGAAACAATAAAACCGATACTTGAAGAAAACAAAGACCTTCTCGGAGTTGAGGTTGAAATAAACGTTTAATAATAAAACCGCTGAAAATGAATCAGCGGTTTATTTTTATTTAAATTATTGCTATCAGAATTGAATTATGCTGAGAGGGATTGTCGATTAAATTTCCCTTGTAATCATATCTTGAGCCGTGGCAGGGGCAGTCCCAGCTCTTTTCGGCGCTGTTCCATTTCAGCTTGCATTTAAGATGGGGGCAGGTGAGCGAAACAATATAAATTTTTCCGTCGTGGTCCCTGTATGCTCCTGCAAAATTTCCGTCGGTCACAAATTCCTTTACCTCTCCTTTTTTAATACTCTTTATTGAAGCGAAGGACGGCAGTAAATATGCTGAAAAGCCCTTAACGGTTTCCTTCGTGTTTTCAATGATGTTCTTAACGCTTGCGGAAAGGTTGAATCTTTCGGGTGAAAAAACCTCTGCATTACAGTTTCTTACATTGCATATTAAATCGGAGATAATATTTGCGCTTACCATCGACGAGGTAATTCCCCATTTGTTAAAACCCGTTGCGATATAGATATTATCACCGCCGCTTTTCATCCTTCCTATATACGGCATTCCGTCAAGGGTTATGCAATCCTGCGCCGACCATCGGTATTTAATCTGCGGATTATTGAACAGCTCATAGGCTTTTCTTTCAAGCATTTTATAAGGATTGCCCCTGAGTTCTCCGGTTCGGTGATTTCCTCCGCCGAGCAGAACGTATTTTTGGTATCTTCGGAAGGAAAGCGTATCATTTTCAAGCCCGATAAAGGTTGAATCCGACGGAAAAGAGCTGTTTTCAAACGCAACAACATAGCTTCTTTCCTGACTCATTTTCAAAAAGTTTTCGCCCGGAAAATTAACGAAGGGATAGTGCGTTGCGATAACAATGTGCTTTGCGCGTATCATTCCGTATGGCGTTAAAACACGGTTGCCGATAATTTTCAGGGCAGGAGTATTTTCAAAAACAGTTAAATCGCCGACAATTGAATTTATGAATTTCAAAGGGTTGAACTGAGCCTGATTTTTAAAAACCAATGCGCCGGCTGTTTTAAAAGGCAGGGGAACTTCTTTTGTTAAATAGCAGTCAATTCCTGCGTTTTTTGCGCTGAGCATTTCATCCTTGAGCAGCCTGTAATTGTTTTTTGAATAAAGATAGGAGCAGCATTTTTCAAATTCGCACTCAATCTTCTTTTTATTTATTATTTCTTCAAAATCGCTGATTGCTCTCTCGTTTTCCTCGGCATACATTTTTGCAAACTCGGGGGAATAGTGTTTTGTAATACTTTCATATATTGCAGAATGTTGGCTTGTTATCTTTGCCGTTGTGTTTTTCGTCTGACCGAAGCATATAGCGCTTGAATCAATAACAACGGTTTTCAGGTTTTGCTCGTTGAGCCTGTATGCGGTTAAAAGACCTGCCATACCTCCTCCGATAACAAGAGCGTCGCACTGCATATCCCCGTTTAACTTATCAAAGCTTTTCAGTTTAGTTTCATTCCAGATTGATGGCATAACAAAACCTCCGAATATATTATTCGGAGGTTTTAATAAAAGTATTCAATTATTACATATTTCCGAGCAGCTTGTATAAAAGCTTATAGAGCTGAACGGATTCGTCGTTGCTGAGATTAACGCACTGACTCATCATAACGGGAACATTAACAGCTTCATCCTTAAGCTTTTCGCCTTTTTCGGTTATTGAAACAACAAGGTTTCTTTCGTCGTTTTTTGAGCGCTTGCGCTTGATAAAGCCCTTTGCCTCAAGCTTTTTAAGAAGGGGAGTCAGCGTTCCCGAATCAAGATAAAGCTCTTCGCCGAGCTCCTTAACATTGATGCTTTTTTTCTCCCATAAAACCATCATTGTTATATACTGAGTGTATGTTAAATCAAGTTTATCAAGATAGGGCTTATATTTTCTTACAACCTCTTTCGAGCAGGCGTAAAGCGGAAAGCAAAGCTGATTTTCAAGCTTCAGGGCATTGTATTTTTCTTCCATATTTCTTCCTCAAATCCATATAAATAATGCAATCAAATTGTATACAATTTGATTGCATTTGTCAATAGCTTAAATGTTTTTTGTGACCGAAACAAATTTTCCGTTTTTATAGTATGTTCGAGGAATTCTTCTTGAAATACGGCAGGGAAGCTCGTAGTTAAAGGAATATGCCGCTTCGGAAACCTCTTCCATTGAAAGTCCGTTGCCTATTAAAACAACCTCGTCGCCGATTTTTGCCTCGGGAATTTCGTTTATATCAACCATAAACTGGTCCATACAAACTCTGCCGATAATCGGGGCGTGCTTGCCGTTTATAATAACGCTTCCTTTGTTTGAAAGACACCTTGGATAACCGTCTGCATAGCCGACGGGAATTGTTGCAACAAGAGTATCCTTATCGGTTTTAAAGGTTCCGCCGTATGATATTTCCCGTCCTTTTTCAAGGAGCTTGATATGGGAAATATGGGTAATCCACCTCATCGCGGGCTTGATATTAAGAAGCTTTTTGTCAACCTCGTGGGAAGGATAAAGACCGTAGAGAATTATTCCCATTCTGCACATATCATAGGCTTTATCAAAATTCATTATTCCTGCGCTGTTGTTGATATGCTTAATCGGAATATCAATATTTCTTTTTGAAAGCATTTCGATAAAACTGTCAAATCTTTCTCTTTGCTTTACTGCTTTTGATAAATCGCTCTCGTCGGCAGTTGCAAAGTGGGAGAAAAGCCCTTCTGCAAAAATATTCGGCAGTTTTGTTATCTCCTTGCATATATCGGCGCTCTTTTCGTTAACCTGAAAACCGATTCTGCTCATTCCCGTATCAACACAGAAGTGGAAGGGGACTGTTTTTTTCTGCTTTTCTGCCTCCTGCGAAAGCAGCTTGGCGTCTTCAAGGTGAAAAACGGGGATTCTTATATCGTTTTTAACAATCTCGCAAAACTCTTCGGGCGAAACATAACCGAGGATTAAAATCGGTGTTTTTATTCCTGCATTTTTCAGCTCAAGCGCCTCATCAACGCAGGCAACGCCGAAGAAATCGCATTTCCCCTCAAGAAACTTTGCAATTTCAACAGAGCCGTGGCCGTATGCGTCGGCTTTGATAACGCCGAGAAGCTTAACGCCCTCGGGGATTTTTGCCCTCGTGTTATTATAGTTAAGCTCGATTGCGTCAAGGTCAATCTGAACCTCGGATCTAAAATACATTTTTCTGCCTCCGAATAAATCGTTGATAATATTCTATAACTTTTAATTCATAAATTCAAGTGTATTGTAAATTATTATGTATTATGATATAATAAAAGCGATATGCAATATTCTTATTGCAATTCATGACGCAGTCAATTCATGGCGTAGCCAATTCATAATGAATCAAATCATTTATTGTGAATTGTTTGCTTTGCGAGCATTATTAAATGGAGTAGTAATGATATGAAATTACTTGTTATAGACGGAAACAGTATTATAAACCGTGCGTTTTACGGTATTAAGCTTTTAACAAATAAAGACGGTGTGCCGACCAATGCGATATACGGTTTTCTAAATATTATGCTTAAACTTAAGGAAATGAGCAGCCCCGACGCTGTTGCCGTTGCTTTTGATGTTCATGCGCCGACCTTCAGGCATAAGATGTTTGACGCATACAAGGCGGGCCGCCATGCAATGCCCGATGAACTCAGGGCGCAGATGCCGATTTTAAAGAATCTGCTCACTCTTCTCGGATATAAGATAGTTGAGTGCGAGGGCTGGGAAGCGGATGACATACTCGGAACTCTGGCAGCTCAGTGCAGAAAAAACGGCGACGAATGTTTTATTGCAACCGGCGACAGGGATTCCCTGCAGCTTGCCCACGGCGGAGTTAAGGTTCTTCTTGCAAGAACAAAGATGGGTCAGGCGGTAACGGATGTATATGACGAAAAGGCTATTTTTGATGAATACGGAGTAAGTCCCGAACAGCTCATTCAGGTCAAGGCGCTTCAGGGCGATTCCTCGGATAATATTCCGGGCGTTCAGGGCGTTGGTCCGAAAACGGCGCTTGATTTAATCGCAAGGTATGAGAGCGTTGATAATATTTATGAAAAACTTGATAGCCTTGATATAAAGGAGGGCGTTCGTGCAAAGCTTGCAAAGGATAAGGAAAATGCCTATCTTTCGCTTGCTCTGGGTGAAATCAAATGCGACGCGCCGATTGAAACGGACATTAATGCTTATGCTGTTAAGCCAAACGATTTGAAGGCTGCAGCGGGTGAGTTTTCGCGCCTTGAGCTTTATTCGCTTATGCCGAAATTTGAGCTTGATGCAAATGACGCTGCCCAGGTTATTTCGCCTGCAAAGAACAGGAGTCTGACCTGCACAGAGATAGTCGGCGAAAACGAGCTTTTTGAAAAAATTGAAAACAAGGTCTATTTATATCCCGTTGTTATTGAAAACTCGGTGAGTGATTTATATTTTGCATTCGGCGACGATATATTCGTTCTTCATTCCGAAAACGAAAGCTTTAATCATATTGTAACCCGACTTTTTGAAGATGAAAGCATTAAGAAGCTGACATATAATTCAAAACAGCTCCATCGCCTTGCTGCAAGGCTCGGTGTTGAATGCAGAAATGTTGCAGGCGATTTAATGCTCAGCGCATATCTTCTTAAACCCTCGGATAATAATTACGGCATCGAACATCTCTGCCTTGATTATAACATTGCTGTTCCGAAATACAGCAATCCCCTCGGCGGCGAGGATGAAAATGTTTCCTTTGCTGCTGTTTTGGAACCGCTTTTTGAAAAAACAAATCTTCTGCTTGATGAGGCAAACCAAACAAAACTGTTAAATGAGATAGCACTGCCACTTACAAGAGTTCTTGCAAAAATGGAAATTATAGGCTTTTCCGTTGATAAAAAGGGAATTGAAGATTTTTCAAAAAAACTCTCTTCAAGAATTGATGAGCTGACGGGGTTGATTTATTCCTCTGTTGGCTATTAATTCAATATCAATTCGCCCAAGCAGCTTGGCGTTGCTCTTTTTGAGGATTTAAAGCTTCCCTGCAAAAAAAGAACAAAAACGGGCTATTCAACCAATGCAGAGGTTCTTGAAGGGCTTGTTAACGAGCATCCCGTTATAAGCTATATTCTTGAATACAGAACGCTGACCAAACTCAAATCAACCTACTGCGAAGGTCTTTTGAAGGTTATCGCAGACGACGGAAGGATTCACACCTCTTTTAATCAGGTTGAAACCCGAACAGGCAGAATAAGCTCGCTTGAGCCGAACCTTCAGAATATTCCCATCAGAACCGAGCTTGGCAGAGAGATGCGAAAATTCTTTGTTGCAGGTGATGGCAATCTCCTTGTTGACGCCGATTACTCCCAGATTGAGCTGCGTGTTCTTGCCGACCTTGCAAGTGATGAAAATATGATAAACGCCTTCAATAACGGCGATGATATTCACACTATAACTGCCTCTCAGGTGTTTGGCTTGCCCGTTGAAATGATAACGAAGCAGCTTCGTTCACGCGCCAAGGCGGTTAACTTTGGTATTGTTTACGGAATAGGCGCATTTTCGCTTGCAAAGGATATCGGCGTAACAAGAAAGGAAGCGCAGGAATATATTGATAACTATCTTGCAACTTACAGCGGCGTTGCATCTTATATGAATCATATGATAGACCTTGCAAAAGACAGGGGATACAGCGAAACTCTGTTTAACAGGCGCCGTTATCTTCCCGAACTCAGCTCTTCAAATCATATGCTCAAATCCTTCGGCGAGCGAGTTGCAAGAAATATGCCCATTCAGGGAACCGCTGCCGATATAATCAAAATCGCAATGGTTAAGGTTGATAAGAGGCTCAGCGATGAAAATATGAAATCAAAACTCATTCTTCAGGTTCATGATGAGCTGATTGTTGAAGCTCCCGAGGAGGAAGCTCAAAAAGCCCTTCAGATTGTAACTGAGGAAATGGAAAATGCCTGCAAAATGAAGGTTCTTCTAAGAGCAGACGGAGCGATAGGCAAGACATGGTTTGAGGCGCACTGATAAATAATTATGAATGATGAATTATGAATGATGAATTGAGGGCGGGCGCTGCCCGCACCCGATTATATTAACGGCGAACGAATGAGGGTCGTCCCCTTTACGACACACGGGGACGTTCCTCTCCAAGCACCGTTCTTCCTTGAATTGCGTTCGGAGGTGCGTCCCCATGGCGAACGAATAGACGCACCCTTTTTACTGCACTAACGGCAGGCGAAAGTGGTTGCTCCCTCTTCCCATCAGTTCAGTCAGCCCAACCGTCAACTCAATGGGGACGCACCTCCGAGCGGTGTCGTCACAATACAGTTGTCGGTGGAGGAACGTCCCCATTGATTCGAGGGAGCGCATTTCTATAAGCATTTTTTAGTTGTTAGTTTGGGTCGCTACGCACCCGATTATATGATTATGGATTTAGAAATTGTTAAAGCAACTCCTGATGATGTTGCGGATATTAAGAAAATTGAAGATGAATGCTTTTCGGTTCCGTGGAGCGAGAAAAGCATTGAAGAATCGCTGAAAAATCCCTGCTCGCATTTCTATATAGCAAAGGTTAATAATGAAGTAGCGGGCTATATCGGCGTTCAGATTTTCAGCGGTGAAGGGTATGTTACCAATGTTGCAACCCTGCCAGAATACAGAAAACAGGGAATCGCCCGGGCGCTTATGGAAAGAGCGCTCCGAAATGAAATGGAGTTTTTGACTCTTGAGGTTCGCAAAAGCAATCTTCCTGCAATAAGCCTATACAGAAAGCTCGGTTTTGAAGAGGTTGGCATTCGTCCGGATTTCTACCGTGAGCCAAACGAGGACGCGGTTTTGATGACGAGGTATTTCAATGAAAAAAGATAAACGAGAAAAGTTTAAATCCGAAATTGAGAGAAATGAAAAAGTATTCAGAGAGTTTTTTGATGAATATTATTCGCTCAATAAAAGTATTAAGACAATAGGCTATCGAACTATGGAGGATGGCGACGGCTTTTCTGCCGTTATTGACTGGGGAAAATTTATCCAGTATGTAAATTACTATTGCGACGCCTATGACGACCAGGTAATTAACGCGTGTTTTGAGCTTGAAGCAGAAGGACATAAATTTATCTGTCATTTTGATGACATACTTGACGAGCTTATGAGCGAGGATTTATCGTTTTATACATATGCTAAGTGTCTTGATGAAACCGGAGTTAAAACAGCGTTAAACGAGGTGATGAAGGCAACCGAAAACTACTTTGAAAGCATATGCGAAATTGCAGTTTCTCAGGAAAAAAGCAAATCTGTTTTTTGCGAATTATTTGATGATGCTCAAGAGGTTGATGATGAGGATATACCTCGTTATCCCGAGGAGGCTTTCGATTTTAACTACTTTTTAAACGGAATTGTTACCGAGCCCCACGAACTGAAAAAAGAGCTTGAAAGAAATAACAGAAAGAATAAGCTCGAAACAAAATTTGAAAAAAGAGCGTATCAGGTTTTATCAAAGGAAAGCACGAGAGAGCTTAAATCCGAAGGAAGAAAAAGGAATAAGGCAAGGGAATATCCTTTTAAGTACAGATTTCTTGCGGCTGTTCCGTATGTTGTTTTTGCAATAGTATTGTTTATTTTGTTTTATTTTCTCGGATATAAGCTTGATGAACTGATGTTTAATAACTGTTTCGGAAGAGGTCATATTGAGGCTGCCTTGGCTTTCAGCTCAATCGGAGCAGTGTTCGGACTTTTGGTTGGGCATTTGATGAGATACAGAGTTTCCAAGGCGTTGTTCAAAAAGAATTTTGAATTAATTGAAACAATCTATAATGCGCAGATGAGGGGCGAAGCAATAATCATTGCAGTGCTGCTGCTGATTATTGCAGGGCTGATGTTTACTGCAGGCTTCGGCGGAATTGCGTTTAAAGGAGAAAATATTGCAATTAAAGATTATGGCTTTTCGCAGTTAAAGGAATATTCTTTCAACGATGTTGAAATCGCAAGAATAACAGGATATGAAAATGATATTAATGATGAATATGCCTTTAAAACAGACGGCGATTGGCAGCAGTATATTGCAACTGATAACAGTGTTGTTGAATTTATTGAAACAAAGATTAAAGAAAACAACAAGGAAGTTAAAGAATATCAGGATTTTGAGGATATAGATTAATGAAAATACTCGGCATTGAATCTTCCTGCGACGAAACGGCGGCAGCCGTTGTTGAAGACGGAAGAAAGGTCTTATCAAATGTTATCGCCTCCTCGCTTGAGGAGCATAAGCTCTATGGCGGAGTTGTTCCCGAAATAGCCTCGCGCCGCCACGCGGAAAGCATTAGCGGCGTTGTATCCGAGGCGCTTTCTCAGGCAAATTGCACGATTGATGATATTGACGCGATTGCGGTTACATATGCACCGGGGCTTATCGGAAGTCTGCTTGTCGGCGTAAACTTTGCAAAGGGGCTTGCGCTTGCTTCGGATAAACCCCTTGTTCCCGTTCATCATTTAAGGGGGCATATTGCTTCAAATTATCTTGAAAGCTCGCTTGAGCCTGAGTTTCTCTGCCTTGTTGTCAGCGGCGGGCATTCGCATATTGTTAATGTTAAGGATTACACGGAAATTGAAATAATCGGCAAAACGCGGGATGACGCAGCAGGCGAAGCGCTTGATAAGGCAGGGCGCGCAATGGGGCTTGCATATCCCGGCGGAGTGAGCATTGATAAGCTTTCAAAAGAGGGAAATGAAAATGCGTTTGAATTTACCCACCCGAGGGTGAGCGATTCGGTTTATGATTATTCCTTCAGCGGACTGAAAACCGCGGTTATTAATACAATTCACAACGCCGCTCAGAAAAATATTGAAATAAACACTGCCGATTTAGCAACCTCCTTCCAAAAGGCTGTTGTTGACTGTCTTCTTGAAAAACTAAGCCTTGCCGCCGATAATTACGGCGCAAAAAAACTTGTTATTGCAGGCGGCGTTTCGGCAAATTCAAAGCTTAGGCAAGAGGTTAAGAAGCTCTGCAATAAGAAAAAGATTTCTCTTTCAATTCCCGAGCTTAAATACTGCGGCGATAATGCGGCAATGATTGCGTCGCAGGGATATTTTGAATATAAAAACGGCACTGTTGCAAACGAAAGCCTTAATGCTTATGCAACAATGGCGATAGACAGCGACTATAAAGCCTGATGACTTTATAGTCAATTGAGAATTGAAAATGAAAAATTGAGAATTTCGGTTACTCGGCTTTGCCTCGGACAATAAGCTTTGAGTTGAACGGGAAACGAACAAAAAGGAGATACCTTTGGATAAGATTCTTTCAAAACTTTTAAAAAGAAGAAAGCTCGTTGCAACAATCTTTATTGTTGCGGCTGTTGCTTTCGCTGTCTGCATTCCCTTTGTGAGCATTAATTATAATATGGTTGATTATCTTCCTGACACTGCTCAGTCAACAAGGGCGCTGAGCGAAATGGAGGCTGAATTTGTTCAAACTGTTCCGAATGCCAAGGCAATGATTAAGAACACTTCTGTTTCCGAGGCTCTCAGCTATAAGCATAAAATATCCGAAATCGACGGCGTTAAGCTTGTTATGTGGCTTGATGATGTTGTTGATGTTAAAGAGCCGCTTGAGGTTCTTGATAAGGATATAGTTTCGGGATACTACAAGGATAATACTGCGCTGATTCAGATTGCGATTGAATCGGGCAAGGAAGCCGAGGTTGTTGATGAAATTCGTAAAATCATCGGCGCCGGAAACTGCCTGTCAGGCGACGCGGTTGATTCCGCGCAGAGCCAGAGTATGAGCGAAACCGAATCGCTCAAATCAATGGCAATTCTTGTTCCGATGCTGATTATTATTCTGATAATCTCAACAAATCATTGGCTTGAGCCGATTTTATATCTTGCGGCAATCGGAATTTCCGTTCTCATAAATATGGGAACAAATATTTTCTTCGACGATATTTCATATCTAACCTTTGCAATAAGCCCGATTCTTCAGATGGCGGTAAGCCTTGACTACGCAATCTTCCTGCTCCACAGGTTTGAATACTATCGACCTCGTGAGCAATCAAACGAGGCGGCAATGGTTAAGGCGATGAGAGTTTCGTTTAAGTCGATTATTGCAAGCGCTGCAACAACGGCATTCGGCTTTATGGCTCTGACCTTTATGAATTTCAAAATCGGCTTCGACCTCGGGCTCAACCTCGTTAAAGGAATTTTAATCAGCTTTGTTTGCGTTGTTATCTTTATGCCCTGCTTAACGCTTCTTCTCGTTAAGGCGCTTGATAAAACAAAGCATAAATCCTTTGTTCCAAAGGTAAAAAATGTTGGCGGAATAGTCAGAAAAATAAAAACACCCGTTCTCATTTTTGTTGCTATTCTTATCATTCCGAGCTTTGTTGCGCAAAACAACAACAGCTTTATATACGGAACAAGCGGTTGGGATACGGAATCCCGTGCCGCTCACGATACAGTCAAAATAAATGAAACCTTCGGCGAATCAATAAATATGGTTCTTCTTGTTCCGAAGGGCGACGTTGCAAGAGAAAAGGAGCTTTGTAACGAGCTTGGCGGAATAAAAAATGTTACAAGCGTTGTTGCATATGCAAGTATGGTCGGAAATGTTATTCCGCCGGGCTATCTTGATGAGAGCATAACCGCTCAGTTTTACTCCGAACACTATGCAAGAATTATTCTCTATGTTTCAACTCCCTCCGAAAGCAAGGAAGCTTTTGAATGTGTTGAACAGGTGAGAGAGGTTGCAAACGGTTATTATGATGATGTTTTAACCTGCGGTCAGAGCGCTAATACATATGATATTAAAGATGTTGTAACCGAGGATTCAACAAGGGTTAACATAATAAACATACTTGCCATCGGCTTGGTTCTGCTTTTAACCTTCCGTTCAATCAGCCTTCCCGTTATGTTGATTATGACTATTGAAACATCAATATGGATTAATCTTGCAATTCCGTATTTCACGGGAACAACCATCGGCTATATCGGCTATCTGGTTATGACAACGGTTCAGCTCGGCGCAACGGTTGACTATGCAATACTGTTTACGGATAATTATCTGCACAACCGACGAAAAATGCTGCCCGGCGAAGCGATTGAGCTAACCATAAATAAAAACCTTTCATCAATTATGGTTTCCGCCTCAATTCTTATAAGCGCCGGAATTGCGCTTAACCTTGTTTCATCAAACGCGGTTATTGCTCAGCTTGGAACACTTCTTTCAAGGGGAACGGGATTTTCGCTTCTTCTTGTTGTTTTCTTCCTTCCGGGTATGCTGATAGCTTTTGATAAAATAGTTGAAAAAACAACTCTTAAAACGGATTTCTTCAAGGGGGTTGGTAAAAAATGAAAATGAAAAAATTAATGTGCATTTTAATTGCCCTGATTATTCCTTTCGCATCGGTGGGCGTTTTCGGCTACGCTGCCGGAAACGGAAAAAGCTCAGTTTTAAATAAAACGGATGAGCTTGCAACAATTTCTTCCAAAGACGAGGTTGTTTATGCAACTCTTGATAATAACGGAGAAGCGATTGAGGCATATGTTGTTAATATTCTTGATGTTGAGGAAAAAGGAAATTTCACCGATTTCGGAACCTATTCAACGGTTGAAAACCTCAGCACAACCGACGAGCTGAAAAACAAAAACGGCTCGGTAACAGGCTGGGCTGAAAAAGGCAAGTTCTATTATCAGGGAAATATTGATTATGCAAAGCTTCCCTGGATAATTGATATAAGCTATACCCTCAACGGCAACCCGATAACCGCAGATAATCTTGCAGGTAAGAGCGGCGAGCTTCAGATAAACATCAAAACGAGCAAGGCGCCGAACATCAATCCTGCGTTTTTTGAAAACTATATTCTTCAGATTTCAGTTACCTTAAGCACCCTTAAATGCGCCGATATTGAGGCAAAGGGCGCAACAATCGCAAATGCGGGAACGGATAAACAGATTAATTTTACTGCCCTTCCGAATAAGGATAGCGGCAACACAATAAAAGCAAATGTAACCGATTTTTCAATGGCAGGAATCGGAATAAACGCAGTTCCTTATAATATGGAAATTGATATGCCTGATTCAAGCGAAATGACGGGTCAGTTTTCTAAGCTGTCCGACGGAATTGCTCAGCTTGACGGGGGCGTTTCAAAGCTTAAAAAAGGCGCAAAGCAGTTATCCGACGGCTCGGCTCAGCTCTCCGACGGCTCAACTCAGATTATGAACGGACTTGAGCAGCTGAACGAAGCATCAGACCTTCTTGTTCAGGGCTCAAAGGAAATTCGCGAGGCGCTGCAGCTTATTTCAAAATCAATCAATGAATCCCTGACTGACGACGATATAAGGCAGATTCAGGATTTATATGAAGAGATGGAAAATCTCAACAAAATTCTTAAAGAGGTTCCTGAGGTGCTCGATGGTATGAGCTCTTCAACCGAGGCTCTTTATAAGGCTCTTAAGGTTGCTGTTGATGCGATTCCCGATGACACGGTAAGCAACGAACAGATAAGGGAGCTTTATGAAAATAATCCCGGTAACGACGCACTCGGAACCCTTGTTCAAACTTATTACGCAGCGCAAACGGTTAAGTCAACCTTCGACGCTCTCGGACCTGCGCTTGAATCCTCAAACAGCTCAATGAGCGCAACAATGCGCATACTTTCAACCGAGATTGAAAAGGTTTCAAAGCAGGCGGATGAGCTTCTTAAGAATAAAGATATGATAAATCAGCTCAAGGAGCTGCGCAGCGGAATGGCGCTTCTTGCCGAAAAATACAAGGATTTTGATAAGGGTCTTATTCAGTTTACCGACGGCGTATCCGAACTTGCGGATAACTATACTGAATTTGATGCAGGAATTTCCGATATGTCGGACGGTTTATCAAAGTATGAGAGCGGCGTTAAGCAGCTTAAGGAGGGAACCTCGGCACTCTATAACGGAACAAAGGACCTTCCCGAAATTGTTGAAAACGCAATAAACACTATGACGGCTGAATACGATCATTCTGATTTCGTTCCCGTTTCATATGCAAGTGAAAAGAACGAAAACATCAATGCCGTTCAGTTTGTTTTTGCAACCAATCCGATTTTATCAAAGGAAAAAGAAAGCACTGAAAATAAGGAAGAGGAAAAAGCAACGTTCATTCAGAGGGTTGTTAACCTCATTAAAAAGATATTCAAAAAGGAGGAGAAGTAAATGCAAAATGCAAAACGCAAAATGCAAAACGTTAAAAAAGCAGTAGCAGTTGTTTTATCTGTTCTTCTTATCCTTGCCTCGTTCCCGATAAGTGCGTTTGCTTTAACCTCGGGCGACTTTGAATATTCGCTGACTCCGGAGGGCGGAGCGCTGATAACGGGCTACACGGGCGAGTCGGTTGATGTTGCTATTCCCGAAACTGTTATCACAAACAACAACCAATACGAGGTTCAGAGCGTTAATATGGATATTTTTGATTCTGTTAATGTTGAAAGAATTTCAATTCCTAAAACTGTTGTTGTTCTTGAGAATGTTTTCCACCTCAACCGTTATCATAAATCGCTCAGGGAAATAACGGTTGATGAGGAAAATGCAAATTATTCCTCGCAAAACGGAATTCTTTTTGATAAGGAAAAGAAAACGCTTTATTCATATCCAAATGCCTCAACAGGAGCTATTTATACCGTTGCGAACACGGTTGAAACAATTTTCACCTGCGCATTCTACGGCGCCTCAAATCTTCGCGGCGTAACCCTTGGAAACTCAGTTACTTCGCTTGGCGTTTCCGCCTTTGCCGAATGCTCAAAGCTTGCGGCGATTTCGCTCAACACCAAGCTTGATTCAATCGAGGCAAATGCCTTCAACGGATGCGAAAGCCTGCTTACAATCAATATTCCCCAGAGCGTCAGCAGTATCGGGCTTGCCGCTTTCAGAAACTGTTTAAAACTAACTGCGATAACCGTCAGCAATCTTAATGAAGATTATGCGAGCGAAAACGGCGTTTTGTTTTCGCTTACTGAAAACGGAATAAAAACCCAGCTAATCGCATATCCTGCTGCGAAATCCGATGAGGAATATAAAATTCCCGAAACGGTTTTAGTTGCCGCATCGTATTCCTTCTTCGGCGCAAAGAATCTTAAAAGCATAGAGATGGGAACCGCCCTTCTTGATATTCGTTCATATGCGTTTTCAGATTGCCCTGTTTTAAAAAGCGTAAGCCTTGGCGCAACAGTTTCAAATATCGGCGAATGTGCGTTTTTAAACTGCCCGTCGTTTAAGAATATCAGAATAGGCAGAAGCGTTAATTCAATCGGCAATCATGCGCTTGGATATTATTATCTTGAGGATACCGATGAATATAAACTCTATGACGATTTTTCAATAACAACCCCTGCAAACACCGCCGCATATCAATATGCTTATAACAACCATATAACGCTTGTAACAGACGGCGACTGCGCTCATACATATTCGTATGTTTATGATATTGTTTCCCCAACCTGCACGGAGCAGGGATATACCGAATACGCCTGCACCTATTGCGGCGAGCATTTCAGAAGAACTTATGTTGAGCCCCTCGGCCACAGCGAGGGCGAATGGATTGTTGATAAGAAGGCAACATATACTTCAACCGGAAAGCGCCATAAAGAGTGCGACAGATGCAGGCAAATAACAACAACCGAAACAGTTCCGATGCTCAAAAGGAGCATTTCAAGCTGCAAAATAACACTCAGCTCAAATTCAATAACCGAAACAGGAAAGGCGATTAAGCCGACCGTAACTGTTACCTATGACGGCAAAAAGCTCAGGCAGGGAAAGGATTACACTGTTTCGTATTCAAAAAACACCGCTCCCGGCATTGCAAAGGTTACCGTTAAGGGAATCGGAGAGCATTATAAATCAAGCAAAACGCTTTCCTTCAAAATCAAGCCAAAAAAGATAACGGGCTTTAAGGTGAGCAAAAAGAGCGCAACCTCCGTTACTCTTAAGTGGAACACAAGAAGCAATGTAAACGGATATAAGATTTATATGCTCAACACAAAAACTAATAAATATGAGCTTGTTAAAACCCTTCGCGGAGCAAAGAAAAAGAGCGTAACCATTTCAAAAACTCCAACCGGAGCAACACTAAAAAACAAAAAAACCTATAAGTTTAAAATCTGCGCATATAAAATCGTTGATTCAGAGACAACGGTTAACGGCGACAAAACGGCGTTGACATATAAAAAATAGCGGCTTTGCCGCAGTTAATAAGTTAAGAATTAAGAGTTAAGAGTGAAGAGTGAAGAGTTTCGGGCGGGACCCTTGGAGCGGGCGCCAGACCCTTTTGTCTCGCAAGCTCGACATTTCCCCTAGCAGGGGAATAACCCGCACCCGATTATATTTCGCCGACCGCAGGTCCCGAAATTCCTCATTCCTCATTCCTCATTCAATAAAATCGTCGCTTGCGACCCTAAACTCTTAACTCTTCACTCTTCACTTTTCACTCACCACTCACCACTCTTTAACTATACACATTTTCCATATTGTATTTTTTTTGAAGATATGGTATAATTAAACTATCAAAATCAAAGGAGAGAAAGATATGAAAAAAACACTATCAATTTTACTTGCGTTAGTTATGCTTGTAAGCTCGTTTGCAATCAGCAGTTTTAACGCATTTGCAGCAACAAAATCATCAGCTCCGGCAGTTAAGCTCAGCGAGTCGTTCAATGTGAGCATTCCCGTATCGGATACGGATGATGAAGACCTTGGAAAGGATGCTTATTTAGCAAAATTCATCCCCGACGAAAAGGGCTATTATGAATTTGTTTTCGATACCAAATTTGTTGAAACCCTTAAGCCCGGAACCGATATGAGCGTTGGCATTGTTTCAACCATGCTTGTTGACAGCAAGGATAACCCGGTTGCTATGGGAATGGCAGCATCAGCAGTGGGCGAAGGCGCTGACGACGAGGATGCCGAGGAGGTTGCATATCCCTCTGTGTGCGGAGAACTTGAAGCAGGAAAAACATATTATTTAGTTGCATTTAATATGTCGACAACAGATTATTCATCAAATGTTATAGTTAATAAACACACTCATCATTTCTATAATGATAAGATTGCGTCATATGTTGATGACGAAGACCTTTCCGATAATGAAGACGGCGTTTATTACACAGGCTGTGATAAAAACGGATGCAGCTATGCTAAACCGGGAAAAACCATCAGAAAGGTTAAAAGCATTTCTCTTTCCGCAACGGTTCTTACATACAACGGCAAAGAGAGAAAGCCCACTGTAACAATCAAAGACAGCAAGGGCAACAAGATTGATAAGAAAAACTATTCGGTTAAGTATTCAAACAACAAGAAAGTCGGAACCGCAAAGGTTAAAATAACCTTTAAGAATGATTACGAAGGCGAATACACAAAAACCTTCAAGATTAATCCTAAGGGAACAAGCCTTAAATCTGTTTCTGCAAAGAAAAAGGGCTTCACAGCAAAGTGGAGCAAGCAGGCAACCCAGACAACGGGTTATCAGATTCAGTATGCAACAAACAGCAAGTTCACAAAGAATAAGAAAACCGTAACCGTAAAGGGAACAAAAACAACAAGCAAAACTG
>JAFUZY010000134.1 GCA_017476375.1 Eubacterium sp. | reverse complement strand
TTTTCGCGCAACGATATTCGTTTTTGCAAAACGAGCGATATATTGCTTTGCAATGCGATATGCCTTCGGCGCGATATGCACTCGAGGGCGAGTGCGTTTCGGTTTACTCGCTACGCTCAGACAATAAGTTATGCGTGGTTCGTAACTTGTGGTTCGCAACTATAATCGGAGCGAAGCGACCCGAAATTCGTAATTCGTCACTCGTAATTCGTAATTCGTGAAGCGCCTGTCCCCATTGATTTGAGGGAGCACGCTAAACCTTCTTTTTATCTGTATATCTTAACCTCAACAACAATTCTGTCTTTCTTTGTTTTTCTTAATTCGCCGAGAAAAATAAATCTTCCCTTGTGGCGAATCGAAACAACGTCGCCTTCCTTCAGTGCAGCCGAAGCCTTGTTAATTGCTTTTGAATTAATGAAAACCGATTCCTGCGAAAAAAGTGACGCGGCATCATTCCTCGAAAGCTTGTATATAGATGAAATAACTGCGTCTGCTCTAAGTGAGGAAACTATAATTTCTTCCTCCTCGGGCTCTTTTATTATCAAATCGGTTTTGCTGTTAACCTTGCTGCATTTAACGCTTGTGTGCTTAACCTTTGATATGTTGCTGCATATGTAATCGCTGATACCATCAAGACAGAAAAGGTAACCGCAGTTATCGTTGATAACAATGTCACCGAGCAGATTTCGGTTAATTCCGAGATTCATAAGCGAGCCGAGAAAATCCCTGTGGGAAAGCTTGTCGGCAAATTTTTGCTGAACAGGCTCAATCTTAATGCAGCAAATCGGAAAATCATCGTCCTCCAAATTATCGCCGAAACCTAAAACGCATCTCTCTGCGTTTTCGTATCCGCCGAAAGATTTATAGGGAAGATAAAGCCCTGAAGCAATGCTTTGCTCATTCATATTGAGAAAATCCGAAAAGGTGTTATATCCCCGTTCAAATGCTCTCCTGTTCAGCTCTTTTATTCTTTTTTCAAGTAGTTCTTTCTCATTCATAACAATTCATTGCTTTAATTTGGGACAACCGGGGACTGTCCCCGGTTGTCCCAAATTTATATTTATTCAATGTTGATAACAGTTAATTTATCATTCTTAACCTTAAATTTAATTTCAAATTCTGCAAACTTAAACCCGTAAATCCTGTTTTCATCATCGTGATACGCCGGACGGGGGTCATTTTTAAGAATCTGCAAAAGAGCTTCCGTCTGTTTGTCTGAAAGCTTATTTGAAAGGCTTTCATCAAATTCAACGCTGAGTGAATGAAAATCTCTTTCGTCGGTGAATCCGCCGACTGCGTCCGTTTTGCAATCACTGTACGGTATATACGGCTTTATATCGTAAATCGGAGTCCCGTTTATTAAGTCTGCGCCTGAAACAATTAAACAGTCTTTTTCAACTCTTTCAAGCCTAACGCAGGATAAACCGAGATTGTTTGGTCTGAAGGGTGAACGGCTTGCAAAAACGCCGACCCTTTCGTTTCCGCCGAGCAGAGGAGGACGAACGGTTAGGGAATGCTCTTTTCGTATGTTTTTTGAAAATCCCCATATCAGCCATAAATAATTAAAACCTTCTATTCCTTTTATTGCGTTTTTGTTCAGGTATTCCTTTTCAAAAATGATTTTTGATTCAATATCCGTCATGCCGCTCTGGCGAGGGACTGCAAATTTATCTGTAAAATCATTTTCAATATATGCAACGGGCTTTATCTCCATTTTTTTGCTCTTTTCAGTGTTTTTTTATATAGTATAGCATATATTTTGAGAAATTCATAAAAAATTTATTGAATTTGCGTAACATTTATTGTATTATAATTTAGTAAAATAATTTTAAGGAGTAAAATTATGGCAAAGGTTAAAGCAAAAACCGGGCTTAGCAAGGCTAACAAGATTCTGTTTATCATCTTTATCATCCTATTGGTTGCAACAATTGTTGTTGTCGCTCTTTCGGCGCCAAAGGTTACTGTTATTGAATCAGGTGAAAAAGAATTTGTTGATGAGGTTAAAATTGATGAATTTAAGCCGGGTACATATGGTGGTATAGAGTTTAACAGCGTTGATGATGTTGTTAAATTCTATGTTGAATGCTTCAATTATAATAAAACATTAACTGCTTCATATACCGAAAACGGTGAAGCAAAAACTTATTATAAGCTTTTGGGCGACGAAAATCTCAGCGTTCAGAATCTTCTTGTTGAGGGCAAAGAAAACGCAACGATTAATAAGCTCGTACCGGGTATTTTGGGCGGACTCTTTAAGGGCGCGCCAAAAGGACTTCCTCCTGCAGCAAACAGAGACCCTGTTTACGATATTCGTGACGACGGACCAAACGGAACAAAGCTTGACGAGAAGGAGTCTCATTTAACAGCGGATGATGTTCTTGCCTGCAATGTTGTTGAAAATGAAGACGGAACAATCAACATAACAATTCAGCCTAAAGCAGCTTACCTTTCAATGGCTGACCAGGATTCACAGGGCCGCTTCTTCAACGTTCTCGGCGATATATCCGGAACAGTTAATTCCATCAAGATTCTTTCCTTCTCACAGGGAACAATCGACGAAAACTTTGTTGTTAACTATGCCGGCGGTTCGGGAACAGTAACCGTTAATCCTAAAACTAAGGAAATAACCGCAGCTGATTTTGAAATGGATGTTCATATTGATGTTAAGCACGCAAATGTAACTGTTATCAAGGATAAGAGCGCTTCTCTTGATATTGTTTACACAAACCATTTCCCAGCATCTGACGAATTCCTCAAGGAATCAAGAAATATAGTCAGAAAATAAAATAGCGTCTGCCATCTCAGTTGAGATGGCAGAATTTTTAATATTATATCTTGATTTTATAATAATTATATAGTATAATAAATTTCCGAAAAGAGTGCTTTTGCGCTTTTTATGTAGCGTATGGGCCCTGTGCGACGGGATGCTACGAACCTTGTCAGGCGGGGAACCGAGCAGCAATAAGTGGATTATTCTGTGTGCCTCAGACAAGTCTGTACGTTACATAAAGAGTGCAATGGCATTTTTTTTTAGAAGAAAAGGAGGAAGAATATGTATCAGGTTTTATACAGAAAATACAGACCGCAGGTGTTCAGCGATGTTTACGGTCAGGATCATGTTACCTCAACTCTTCAGAATGAAATAAATCAGGGAAGAATATCCCACGCATATCTTTTTACAGGCT
>JAFUZY010000133.1 GCA_017476375.1 Eubacterium sp. | reverse complement strand
TGATGAAAACCTTTTCTTTAATAAAAGCGGAGATACAAGTGTTGACGAATTACCGAATACAATCGGCTCTTCATACGATGGTTCATACGGAACGGATTCTGCTAACGGCGCAACAGTATTGGCGAACTCTATAACTGTTGCTTCATGGCTCAACCCTGGCAGCAGTGTTGGCGACGGAATTATCTTTGTTTACGGAACAGGCGGAAGCGGAGCAACAGGTCAGTATTTCACGCTTCGTGAAAACGGAACCCTTAACTATCAGTGGGGCGACGGAACTAACCAACACTATATTGATATTAACAGCGTTGCAACATTTACTGCTAACACCTGGACATATGTTCAGATTAATATAATTCCGTATAAAGATACCATTCGCATTAAAACATATGAAAACGGAGCCGAATCAACTGATACCTGGGGCGATAATTCATCAACCTATGCTGGTGCAAGCGGTATGACAGGATTTGATTATTCTCCGATTAATCTTTTCTCTAACAGAAGCACTTGGCATTCACTTCCTGTCAGATATGACCAGAACCCGATTGATTACTGGTCAGCAGGCGGCGGATATTCAAATGATATGCGAGTATACGGCAGAGCTGTTGGAAATCTATATTCAGAAGCTGAAGATTATTATGTAGGCGCCGTTGCTAAGGAATATGTTGATTCGGTTCTTCCAAATTATAATGCAGATGCAACCGCAAACCTTGCAACAAGAGATGCATATCACGAAGAAACTGTTGCAACGAATGGTTATTCAGGTGTTCTCTATGCATCAACTTCAACATCATGGGGAAACAATTTTTATAGCCACGAATATATTTATCATAAAATGGCAATACCGAGTACAATAGTATTACAGTATGATGGTAATAGTTCGCATAAGCCTTCTTTACCTGCTGTTTTTGAGAACTATCGTGAAAGCTCAACTGGTGTCGCCCATCGAAGAATCCAGACCCTATATTCAAGAACTTCTGATTTCGCTTTTGAAACTTGGTGGTATGGATATACGGAAGGATATAGCTATGGAACATGGCCTGGAAACACAAAAACCGCTTCATCACATAATGACTACATCGGTTATGCTCCATATCAGGATCATATAACTGACACAGAACAGGACAACGATACTCATAGATTTTGGTGGAACAGGCTTTATTATCAAGGCTCGGGCGACACTACTAACTATTATCAGTATTATTCAAGCATTGATTTTGCATCTTATGAGAAGCGTAATTCAAATGGATATTCCGATGGATATTTTTCTTCTGGTGCAACCAATATTTATGTTATTAACTATAAGCCAGTATATGAAATATTGAGTGGTGGTTCTGATTTAGCATACTATAATGCAAATATTTTAAACAAGGAAGATGACTGGACTGAAGATTCATTAAATAACTGGTATGTTGCAATGTATAAGTTATTAACCTGTAATCCTAATAAATACAGTGCAGCAACATATCAGAATGACACTTCGGGAACAGTTACAACAGCTGCAAATGAGATAAAAGATGCATTAAGCGCATATGCAACTGCTTACCCACTCGTTCAGCGTGCAAGCTATACTGCTCTTGATTCTGCATATTCAAACGCACAGTCAACAATTGCAACACTTGGAACAAGCAGTCAGTCTAAAACAACAACATCAATAAATGCATTAAATAATGTTGTTAATAATCTGACATATGCTCCCGATGACGGAACACCGTATCGTCCAAATCTCGATGCAACAACATATCAGAGCGCAATTGATGCTGAAACAACTGCAATCAATAATGCAATTTCTGCTCTTGATCCAATCTTTGATTTTGATCATGATTATGAATACACAGCGTTTTGGATAAATGATAATATTCCTAATACGCTTTCATACAATGATTTGTATGATTTAGCAAGCGAATATACTGCCAAAAAGGGAACGGATGATCAAGACAGAACAACATCTTCTTTAACAGCATTAGAAAATGCGATTAGTTCGTTAACTTATTACACTTATGCCGATAAAAAAGACTTAGGTGAAAATAAGGATGGAGCAGCTATTGAAAATGAAGTTGTTGCGCTTAGTAAAAATGTTTATGATTTAGAGTCTCTTCTTGGTTATACAATTATTGATGATGCCTTTGCTCAAGGCGAGGACCTTCTTAAAGAATTAAGCAGTGAATTTCCGCAATATACTGAGAGCACTGTCGGTGCATTAATAACTGCAATGAATAACGCGAAAGCTGACGCTACATCATCAAGAGCAACAAGACTTGATAATGCCTACAGTAGCTCTAAGCAAACAGCCATTGACGATAAGGGAAGAGCAATAACAACTGCTATTTCTAACTTATCAACAAATGAACTTGATTTATCAGCATATAAAGAAGCAACCTCTATGATGCTTAATATCGACCCCGATATTTACAACTACGGAAACGAAGATGTTGACACATTAGTTGAGGTTCTCTCCGCTGCTATTAAGGGTGAGGATGCAACATATACGGATAGGAATTCAGTTACTCACACTATTCAAACTCTTAGTAATGATGCAACCGCCAATGATGTTGATAGCGTTACAGGTTATTGTATCTCATCACTTACTGACCATATGATTGAATATGATGTTTATATTGAGGGCAATGCAACTGCTGCCTTTTCAGGAATCGGTAAGAATACACCTATTAATTCAAAGCATCATACCGCAACTGCAAATTGTCGCGCTGTTTTAACATCTGTTGATGATGTTCCAACTGCGTGGTATATGAGTTATACAGGCGCTGACGGAGTTACAAGAAGAACAAAACAATATCAAGGCTTCGGCACTGAAGTTTCTCTTCCTGTTGTTGGTAATATGACTGTTTATGCAGTTCAGGCAACAAGTGATAAGCCGAATATGGTTACAATTGTTCGTGATCTTGACGACAACCAGTCCACCCACGGTATTTCATGCATTGATTTTGCCGGAGACAGCTTTGAGCTTCCGACTCCGCTTGTTGTTCCGTTCTATACATTTGTTAACTACACTTATAACGGAAACACATATAATGCAGGCGACACAATTTCAGGAATCACAAAGGATGTCAGAATTGTTGCAAATTATGAAGCTAATGCTTCAAGCCCTTATGCTGTTAAGGTAACAGGTGTTGGCGCAAGCGAAGGAAATCTTTTCAATGACTCTGCTAAATATAATCAGAAGATTGAAGTATCAGATTCCTCTGCATATGCATGGGTTGAAACTCCAACAGGCGGCACTGGCAGAATTTACTACATAGGAACTGACTTGACATTCTTTGCAACAGACAGTGTTGAAATTCAGGCAATTACTAAGGCTGAATATGACGCAGGAATTGAAAATGGAACATATAAAATTCCTTCAATTAATCTCAGAGCAAGCGGATTTGAAGTTTCAGAATTAAGTGACGGAAGAAATAAGCTAACATTTAATGCAAATTATGTTAACGGCGATTATACTGTTGTTGAATACGGAATTCTTCTCGGCAAAGAAACAAACGGAACAATGTCTGATTCCGACCTTGTTGTTGAAAACACCGGTACACATGATAATTACAGAGTGCTTCGTGCTAAATCAACAAAGCTTGTTGGAGCTAATCAGTTTACAATTGGCGTTAACACTAATATGACAGGCACATTCAGATACAGAGCATATCTCATTTATCAGAACGGCGACAAGCTCACTACTGTTTATAGTCCTGTTATCAGCGATTCAATTTCCTAATAGTAAGGAGGTTTATAGTTTATGAAAAAGATATTTATTGAAGCTGAGGCTGAAATTACTAAGTTTACTATATCCTCCCAGATTACCACAAGTGACGACTTAGGTGGCGGCGACGATTACAATTGGGAATTTTAATGACAAAAAGCCTGCTCTTTCGAGCAGGCTTTTTTGTTAGGTGTGATTTGTTTATCATAAATGATTTGTATTTAAGAAAGTAAAAAATTAATAAAACTATTGACTTAAAATAAATTAAGTGTTATTATATTTGAGCTGAGTTTCAAGGGCCATTAGCTCAGTTGGTCAGAGCAACCGGCTCATAACCGGTTGGTCCGGGGTTCGAGTCCCTGATGGCCCACCAAAGAAGACAGTTCCGTTTGGAACTGTCTTCAAACTTTAGATAAAGGGCAAAACCGCGCAAGTGT
>JAFUZY010000132.1 GCA_017476375.1 Eubacterium sp. | reverse complement strand
TCAAGTGAGCTTGAGCCTGATTTTGTTCTTGAAATGAAAAAGCAGGCTGATGACGCAGGAATGAGGATTGTTTCGGTGCATCCGTTTTCATCGGCGCTTGAAAACACATGTATCTTCGGTGAATACCAACGAAGATATGATGATTTTATTGATTTATATAAAAAGCATTTCCACGCGGCTGCACTGCTTGGCGCAAAATATGTTGTTATCCACGGTGCGCTTTCAAGGCAGCGACGCGATATTCCCAAAGAGCATTATTTCAGCCGTTTTGCCTCGCTTGTTGAACTGGGGAAACAGGAGGGAATAACTGTTTGTCAGGAAAATGTTGTTCGCTTTCTCAGCGAATCGCTTGATTTCTTAAAGGAAATGCGAAGCGTTCTCGGAAATGATTTTAATATGGTTTTCGATATAAAACAGGCAATCCGTTCGGGATATAATCCGTTTGATGTTCTTTCTGAAATGAAGAATGAAATAGTTCATGTTCATATGAGCGATAGCAACAGCGAAAACGATTGCCTTCCTCCCGGAAGAGGAAATTTTGATTATGCAAGATTGTTTTCCGAGCTGAATAAAGTCGGTTATAAGGGCGATTATGTAATTGAAATATATTCAAAGGGCTTTGAGGTTCAAAAAGAGCTTTTGAAAAGCAGAGAGTTTTTTGAAAAGAATTTTCAGGATTTTTAATAATGAAAAAACTAAGCAACAAGACTAAAGGAATTATATGCATACTTTTTTCCGCGCTGTGTTTCAGCGGAATGAGTTCATTCATCAACCTTTCGGGCGAGCTTCCGATTGCCCAAAAGGTTTTCTTTCGCAATCTTGTTGCTTTTTTTATTGCCGCAGGAGCGCTTTTTAAGAATCACGAAGGCTTTAAGCCGATTAAAGGGGCGCTGCCGTTTCATTTCATAAGGTCTGCGGTCGGGCTTCTCGGAGTGTTCGGTAATTTCTATGCAACAACCCATATGGCGCATACAGCCGATGCGGCAATGCTCAATAAGCTCAGCCCCTTTTTTACTCTTCTTTTTTCGGCAATCTTTCTTAAAGAAAAGGTTAAGCCCAAGCAGGCGCTTGCAATACTCGGGGCGTTTATCGGCTCTATGTTTGTTATCAAGCCAACCCTGTCGAATGTTGAGCTTGTTCCGTCAATTGCCGGCTTAATCGGCGGAATCGCCGCCGGCGCTGCATACACCTGCGTTAGCCATTTGGGTAATATAGGCGAAAATTCAAGGTTTACGGTCTTTCAGTTTTCGGCATTCTCAATTGCCGTTACGCTTCCGTTTATGCTATTCGATTTTAAGCCGATGACGGCAAAACAGCTTGTATTTTTGCTTCTTGTCGGCGTTTGCGCAGCGGGCGGACAGTTTGGAATAACTGCGGCATATACCTATGCGCCAAGCAGAGAAATTTCGGTTTACGATTATTCAAATATTATCTTTGTTGCGATAGAAGGCTATCTGTTTTTAGGCCATCAGATACCCGATATTCTATCAATTGTGGGTTATGTTATCATATCTTTGATGGCAATCTGGATGTTTGTATACAACAACAAGGAAACGAAACTGAAAAAGCAATAATTATATCAATATATTGTTGTAAAGTGAAAACACTTGCATTTTTCTATATCTTGTGTTATAATACGAAATGTATTATTTTTCAAGGAGGGTTATGTGATGAAATGCCCGTTTTGTTCTTTTACAGACAGTAAGGTAATTGACTCAAGACCAACGGATGAAAATGAACGCATAAGAAGAAGGAGGGAGTGCCTTCAGTGCGGCAAGAGATTTACGACTTATGAAATAATCGAGGATGTTCCGATTATAGTTATTAAAAAGGATAAATCCCGCGAAGTGTTCGACAGAAATAAGATTTTAAAGGGAATGCTAAGAGCTTGCGAAAAAAGGCATGTAACCGTTGCAGACCTTGAAACAAAGATTTCCGAAATCGAAGCTGCGCTTCAAAGCTCTGTTGACAGAGAGGTAACCTCCGCAAGAATCGGCGAGCTTATTATGGAAAAGCTCAAGGAAATAGACGAGGTTGCATATGTTCGCTTTGCATCTGTTTATAAGGAATTTGACAGTGCTGAATCCTTCAGAGAAGAGCTTGCAAAACTAAATGACTAAAAATTTAACTGCACCGCATGATTCGCGGTGCAGTTTTTTTTATAATGTATCAGGGGTCAGACCCCTGATACATTATGCTTGCATATTGGTGAATTTCTGTTTTAAGGTATCTATTTTGTTCTGCTCGGCAGTGTCGGTCTGATACCAGCCCTTTGCCTGCATTTTTTTATAAATATCATCCTGCATACAGAGTGATTCATTAAGCGCAGTTTTAAAGGTTTGGTTAACGTTCTGTGTTGATGATTCAATTGAGCCGTGCATATAAAGGTCGCAGACTCCTTTTTCAAGCAGAAGAATATCCTGCATTAAGTTTCTGTCGTCCATAGTTTACTCCTTATAAAAGATTTAAAAAGCTGTTAAAAATCTGCTGATGCTTGCCCGTCATAGTCTGAACGGTGTTTTTAAGCTCGTTGTCCTGAATATTGCTGATAATTTCATTGCATTTGGTCTGAAAATACTGCTCGTGACCGAGCGCGTCCTCAACATATAATAGTTCTTTTGATGTCATTTCTTTCACCTCCGCAGTAGTAGTTTTAACAAATAATTGAAATTTATTCCTTTTAGTGATAAAATATGAGCAGTGATGATATGAAGAAAATATATAGGTACAGGGACGTTGCGCTGCGCGAATTAGGAATTAGAAATTAGGAATGAGGAATTTCGGGTCGCTACGCTCCGATTATATTATCGGCGAATGAAAAGCCTCACACCTTCCCCTTGAGGGGAAGGTGTCACGAAGTGACGGATGAGGTGTTTTGCCTCTTCCTATCAGTTGGGTAGACCAACCGTCACAAAATGAATTGCGATAAATCGCATGAATTGCCGTTGGCATTATTTGCCTTTGGCGTTTCGGTTTACTCGCTTTGCTCAAACAATGGTATAAATGTTGGTACAGGGGACGGTTCCCTGTACCACTGCCTGCATATTAAATAGTTTGAGGTAATTATTATGTATGTATTTGTAAGAATCTTTATTTGTCTATTGCTAGCTTTAATTGCAATAATCCTTGTAAAGAAAAACAGAAAAGGCCACAACATAAAAGTCAAAAATGCAATACTATTAATTACTATTATGTCTGTTATTCTTTACTTGATTTTAATGATTATTCCTTTTGAAAACTGTATATATACTTTTAATAGCGCAGAGTCTTCTTTAAAATATTCAAATCTATATTCACCTGATTTGACTGTAGATGGAAAAACTACAACTTTAACGATATATAGAAAAGATGTTTCTACAAATGAAGTTTTGATTATTCCCAAAAACAATAAAGGGTGGAAGATAGGAAGAGGTATTGATACAAAATCTCTTAATGTTAGTTCAAATAAGCTATATTCGGTTGATATTTGTAATTATCGCAATACAGATGAATGGTATATCATTTTGACAGATTGGAATGATGAAATATATTCATTATGTGACAATAAGAATTCAACTTTTAAAGAACTGTCTCAAACAGCAAAATCAAGAGAATTAAAAAACTATGTAGCGTATATAGGAAAATTTGATAGTAGCTACGTTTTAATTATAAATAATCAAGAATTCGAATTTGTTTTGTCAGATGGAAAAAGAAAAACATATGAATTGAGGCTTAAAGAATAAGGGGAAGCAATGGTAAAGGGGGACGGTTCCCTGTACCACTATTGATTATATTTGGTCGTTCCCTCAACAGCACACGGGGACGTTCCTCCGAAGGCGGTGCGTCCCCATGGCGGACGAATAGACGCACCCTCTTTACTGCACCCTCGAAATGCGAAAGCGAACGCGCCCTCCTCCCGTCAGTTCGGTCAGCCCAACAATCAAATCAAGGGGACAAAGCGCGAAAAGTTTTCGCGCAACGATATTCGTTTTTTGCAAAACGAGCGATATATTGCTTTGCAATGCGATATGCCTTCGGCGCGATATGCACTCGAGGGCGAGTGCGTTTCGGTTTACTCGCGCAAGCGCTCAAACAATGGTATTAAAAGGGTCGGCGAGAGCGCCGACCCGTTATAATCAAGTGCTAATGTGTCGCCCGACAACTTGCAACGCGAAACGCGAAACGCGCAACTTTTATAATCGCAGCGCAGCGACCCGAAATTCTTAATTCTTAAATCTTAATTCTTAATTCGCGCAGCGCAGCGACCCGAAACCCCACTCTCCACTCTCAATTAAGGTGATTCTATGAAGGAAATAATTGGTTTTTTATATGAAAATCAGGATGAAAAATACAGGGATTTTCAGGCAAAGCTAATTCCCGATATAGATAAAACAACTGTTATCGGAGTTCGCACGCCTGTTTTAAAAGGCTATGCAGTTCAACTTGTTAAAGAGGGAAGGGCTGATGAGTTTATATCCGTTCTTCCGCATAAATACTTTGAAGAAAATCAGCTCCATGCATTTATAATCAGCAGAGAGGGGAACTTTGAAAAATGTATTGAAGAAACGGAAGCTTTTCTTCCCTTTGTTGATAACTGGGCAACCTGCGACCAGCTTCGTCCTAAATGCTTTGCAAAGAATAAAACCGAGCTTTTGAAATATATTGATAAATGGATTAACAGCGGCGAAACATACAAGGTAAGATTTGCAATCGGAATGCTTATGTGTCATTTTCTTGACGATGATTTTAACGAAAGCTATCTTAAAACGGTTTCGGCAGTTAAATCAGATGAATACTATATCAATATGATGATTGCGTGGTTCTTTGCAACGGCACTTGCAAAGCAATATGAAAAAACGCTTCACTTCATTGAAAACAAAGCTCTTGATAAATGGACGCATAACAAGGCGATTCAGAAAGCTGTTGAAAGCTATCGAATAACCGATGAGCAAAAGGAATATTTAAAAACTTTTAAAATTAAAACCCGAGATTAATTCTCGGGTTTTATCATTTGATATAATTCTGTTTTAGTCATATTGTTGTTAAGATATGACAGCAGGGAAGAGGTTGAAAGAAATTCGGGAAGCTCAAGCTTTTTTAAAAGTTCTTTTTTATTTTGCTTAGCGTTAGCGCATCCCGAAAGACCGAGTTCAAATAAATCATAGCTTGTTATCGGGTTTGGATTATCTTTGATTTCGCAGTTTATATTCGCTTTTTCAAACGCCTTTTGCAAAACTTCTTTGCTCATTCCCTCAACGCCGAGTTTTCCTTCTTTTGAAGGAGCGCTTTTTCTTTTTTCCTTACCGTAAATATCGGGAATATAAACATTGATAATCTTTTCCTTCGGAATTGCTGAGGATAGGTGGTTTCTTATCATAAATCCCGCATGGTCTGAGTCGGTTAAAACTATAATTCCTCTTTCATTTGCAAGTCTTTTGATAAAGAGAAGTTTTTCCTTATCCTTGAAAATGCCAAATCCGTCAGTTTCAATGATAAAGGCGTCAATGATATTTGAAAGCTTTATTTTATCATATTTGCCTTCAACAATAACCACCTGATTAATCTTGATTTTTTCCATTATCTTGCTCCTGTAAGCAAAAGCTTTGCAACGGTTTCCTCAAGCAAAAGGTTTTTATCAATTGAGCTTGATTTCATAAGCTCATCCGCCCTCTGAAGAATATCAATTGAAGCCCTCAGGCTTTCAAACGATATATTTCTGCAATCGCGTGAAGCGTTTTTAATAAGAAACTCTCTGCCTTTATATGAATAATACTGAGCAAGCTCGTTTTCGTTGACATTTGCCGCCTTTGCGCATTTAACACGATACATATCTATATAGCAGGAGGAAATAACCGAAAGGATTGAAATCGGCTCTTCCTTCTGGGCAAAAAGAGTGTTTAAAACATTATAAGCGCCGTCGCCGTTTGAATTAATAATGAATTTTGAAAGGTCGTAAACTCTTGCCTGAAGCGATTTAACGGCAAGCTCGTTAATCTCATCCTTTGTTATTTCGTTTGAATCTGCAAATGCGCAAAGCTTTTCAAGCTCGTTGAAAATAGTCTGAATATCATTGCCTACAAGGCTGATTAAATATCTTGCGTTGGCTGAATCAATTGTGCAATTTCTTTTCTTTGCCGAGTTAACTATGAGTTTAACAAGGTCGCCCTCGCTTCTCTTTTCAAGATTAACGCTGCTTCCCGCCTTTGCAAAGGCTGTTTCAATTGATTTCCATTTTGCGCTCTTTTTTAAATCTATTTCAACATTGTCGTACCAGAAAACAAGAACGCAGGTTTCGGGAATATCTTTAAAAAATTCTTTGAGAGCATTGAAATCTGCGGTTGATTTATCAAGAGGGTAGTCGCAGACGAGAATTAAGGTGTATTCGCTCATCATCGGAAGAGTCTGCGCATCCTGAAGAATATCCTCAATAGTGCTGTTTTTTGAATCATACTGATGAAAATTAAAATCGGCAAAGGCTCCGTCAACAAGCTTGCTTTTAAGCTTTTTAACATAGAAATCCTTTAAATAGCTTTCATCGCCGTATATGAAGTAAACATTTGAAAACGAGCCTGTTTTAATCTGTTCTTTAAGCTCCTTTTCATTTATCCGTGCCATATCTTAAATCTCCTTGCCGTGTAGTTTCCTTTATCTATTCTGTATATAATATCTCCGTTTTTTAAATCAATTGCTCCGTTTTTATCAAAACAGGTGCGCTTGAAAACATTGATGTCGCTTTTGTAATCCGGCAAATTGCTGATTGAAATTGTTGTGCCTTCGGTTTTGATTCCAAAATCATAGTTTTTGCCCTTGGTTATGTAATCAACGGAAAGATTATCGGAAAAATCTTTACTGTAGGTTTTATATATAATTCTTTTGCAACCAAGTTCATCAGCAAGCATATCGGTGTATTTATTGTCGTCAAAGGCGGCGATAAAACAGCTGTCTGTCTTTCTTGTTGAAATAAAACTTTTAACCGAATAATAATCGCTGCCTGTTTTAACTCCGAAAACAATCGTGTTTTCATTGTTGCATAAAACAGTTGCGCCATTCGATGTTACAAGGATGTATGAAGAATGCCTGCTTATAATTGCCGTATGTGAAACACAGGCAATTGCCAGAATAAGCGATATTATTATTCCTTTTTTAAGATGCTTTTTATTTATGATAAAGCATAATGCAAGAATAATCAATATTCCTGCGGCAACAAATCCAAAATAATTTTCAAAATTTATAACTGAATAGTTCAGCGAAGCGAGTTTTTCAACTGTTAGTATTATCGTTTTATTGAATAATCTTGTCAGAATAATAAACGGCGCTCCGATTTTTATTCTTATAAAAAAATCGGTTATAACGGATAGGATAATAACTATTTCTCCGAGAGGAATAAGGATTATTCCCGATATAAGCGAAGCAAGGGAAAAATAGCCGAAGAATATGAAATATGCGCATATTGAATATGAAAGAATACAGAAGGCGGCGGCAACCGAATTTAAAACATATTTTGAAAGTTTATTTAACAGATGAGTTTTAAATACTTTAACGCAACTGATTTTCCGTTCAAAATAGGGATAGGCTGTGCAAAGTGAAAGAACGCATAAAATGCTCAAAACAGCGCCGATGTCGCATACTGCAAATGGGTTTATGCAAATAACAAAGGTCGCAAGACCGAGAGAATTTAGCGGGTCGCTGTGTTTGCCGATGAGCTTTCCGATATTCATCGTGATTATCATTATTCCTGCGCGAACAACGGATTTTGAAAAGCCGCAAAGTGCGCAGTAATAAACAATAACGAATAAGATTGCCCAAAAAGCTGCTTTCTTTTTGACTTCTAATCGCTTCAGGATAAAAATAACAAAACCGCAAATAACAGTCAGATGGAGTCCGCTGACTGCCATTAGGTGTGCCGCGCCTGCAATCCTGAAATCATTATTGAGTTTTGACGAGATATTTGATTTATCACCGATAATCATTGCAAGAGAAAGCGCGCCCTCATCTCCTCCGATGCTCTCAAGCCTGTTTTTTATTCCCTGACGCGCGCTTATTAAAAATCTCATAGGGGATTTGATAACAATATCGGTTGAATCGTAGTAAATGAGCTTTGAGGTAAGAAAAATCTCCTTTCCCCAATATCCGTATGAGGCTAATGCATTATCGGCAATTGCGCTGAACCTGATTTTTCCTTTTATTACCTGATAGCATTCGCATTCAATGGGCTTGCTTGTTTTAAGCCTGAGCTTTATATTCTGCGGAGCATTCGGAGCGTCTATTCTCGTTGTTTTGATGATATATGAATACTGCCCGTCATCCGTTATCTGCGGTAATTCGGTTATATAGAATTCGCATTTTGCACTTTTATCCGAAAGCGAAAGCTCCGGAGTTACATAGAGATTTACGGTTAAGGCAAAAATAAGACAGGCAAAAGTTGCCGCGCCCAAACATAGAGGAACGGCGAGTGCCTGTCTGTATTTTTTAATGAAAAGGCTTGCGATTAAAAGAAATGCAAGCCCTGCCATTAAATATAAACTGTATTGTGCAGGAATAAGGTTTAACACGAGCATTGAAACTGCAAATGAAAACCCTATGTGCGCAAAAACTCTTTTCATATAGCTTCAATGAGGAAGAAAATGCTTTGCTTTTCGTTTGCTTTAACTTTGTATTTATCGCGAACATAAGCCTGACCGGGCATATCTCCGCCGAGTCCCTGCTGAATTGAATCAACAGTAACCGTTATATTGTTATCTCTGTTTACCTCGTTGATATGGCTGAACTTTTCAAGCATATCGGGTGAGTAGGGAAGAGCGCTGAACATAACGGGCTTATCGTAATATGCGGTTACCTTAATTCCGCTGCCCTTCTTATCCGTAAGCGTGAAATATCTTACGTCGCTTCTGGTTGAAGCTTCCTGAGGACGCATATAATTATACTCAAACTTTTCAATCGGAAGGGAATACTTGCCGATTTTATATCCTGTTTTTCTGTCGCAGTATGAGGGAGCAGGGCCTCTGCCGTACCAGCTTATATTGCTCTGCTTTTTATCCACGTCGAACTTGAAACCAAGCCTGAGAAGGTCTGCCTTCGGTGTTGCGCTGTGGTATACGGCAATTCTTGCGTCTGAGTAAACGGTGTAGGAAACATACGCTTCCTTCATATTGGGAACATTGAGCGCTGATTTAACCTTGATAGCGCCGTCCTTCTGTTCAACCTCGGTTTTAACCGCCTTAACGGAATTTGTTGCCTTCTGCCATTTATAGTATGGGTTCATATGAATAAACGGCGGAGCAAAATTGAATATATCAATATCATTATCGGTCAGCGCTCTGAAATAGTTTGGAGTCAGCGGCGATTTAAGTATTTCGCCTGAATCAACAACAAAGCTCTTAACTGCTCCGTTTTCGATTAAAACGCTGAAATTACCGCCTTTAATACTAACTGAATTTCCGTTTTTCTCAAAGCTGAGTGCAGCCCCGTTATCTTCAACAGAGGGCTTGGCGGCATTTGTTAAAACGAATTGGTCGAATGCTATTTCCGCATTCTGTTTCAAGCCGGGCGTCTTTTTCTTTGTGTGGAAGGAAATGGTTAAAACGCATTCCTTATCCTGCGGACACGAGGAATAGTCATAGGGAATATCAATGAATTCCTCCTGAAGGGGATTGAGGCTGAATTTTTCCATTTCGCCCGACTGAATTTCCTCGCCCTCGCATTCAATCTTCCATCTGCATCTGAAACTTGAAACATCGGTGAAAAGGAATCGCGAGCGAACATTGAATCTGCCCTTTGTTAAATCAAATGCAGTTGTAACAATCGGCTGGTAAACATGGCGAACCTCCCAGTATTGAGGGTGGGGCTCACGGGTTGCGCTGATAACTCCGTTTGCGCAGAAATAGGTGTTTGAGCCGGTCATTGCAGTTGTATCTATTCCGCTGTACCAGTGGCGCGGCTCATCCTTTTCAAAGTCTGTTCCGTAAAGGAGATTGTCGTTGCCGTTTTCATCCTTAACTCTTATAGCCTGGTCAACCCAGTCCCAGATGAATCCGCCGCACATATTATCGTATTTCTCGAAATCCTCCATATATTCCTTGAAGTTTCCGAGTGAGTTTTCCATACTGTGGGCATATTCGCAGAGCATAACGGGCTTATTATACATCTCTGCTTTAATCGGTTTTGAATCCGCTGCAAGCTGATTGGCAATATTATCGTAAAGCGATATTGTTATCGGCTCTTTTTCGCCGAGCTTTCTCATTGTTTCCTCGTCGGGATACATTCTTGAGATAACGTCCGATTTTGTAAAATCAAAATCGCCCTCATAGTGGAACTGCCTTGTTGAGTCAAGCTCAAGAGCTGCTTCCTTCATCCTGAGGAAATTATCGCCGTCGCCCGCCTCGTTTCCGAGCGACCACATAAAGATGCAGGGAATGTTTCTGTCGCGCAGAACCATTCTTTCCATCTTATCAACGGCAAGACCCGTCCAAACGGGATTTGAGCCCGGAACGCCCTTCCTTCTGACGCCGTGGGATTCAAGGTCACATTCATCCATAACATAAAAACCGTATCTGTTTGCGTAGTCGTAGAATCTCAAGTCATCGGGATAGTGGGAGGTTCTGATGGCGTTTATATTTGCCTGCTTCATCAAATCGAAATCCTGAACATATCTTTCTTCGGGAACGCTCCATCCGCAGTCACAGTCAAAATCATGGCGGTTAACGCCCCGAATCATAAGAGGCATTCCGTTGAAAAGGATTTTTTCGCCGACGATTTCAACCTTTTTGAATCCGATGTCAAAGGTCTTTGTGCAGATTTCCTTATCGTTCTCGGAAACAATCATAACAAGCTTATATAAATTAGGCTGTTCGGCAGACCATTTCTTCGGGTTTTTAACAGTTTCGCTTATCGTGAATTTGCTTGTTTCATTTCCTTTTGCTTTTCCTTCGGCTTCACCGAGAGGAATCTGCTTATCGCTGTCGGAAATAAGGTAAGCGCAGATTTTTATTTCCTTGCTTTCGTCTGTGTAATTCTTAATAAATAAATCGAGAGTTACATTTGAGTTTTTATATTCTTCATCAAGGTCTGTTTTTATATAGAAATCGCGAAGGCAGGTTTTCGGCTCGGCGTAGATATAAACATCCCTGTATATTCCGCAAAGCCACCACATATCCTGGTCCTCAAGATAGGAGGAGGCAGCATATCTGTATACCTTTGCGCAAACGAGGTTTTCGCCGTTTTTAACAAGCTTTGTTACATCAAATTCATGGGGCGTCATTGAGCCCATACTGAATCCTGCAAACTCACCGTTGACCCAAACCTCAAGCGCTGCCTTGCAGGCTTCAAAATGAAGGAATATTTCCTTCCCCTCAAAGTGCTCGGGAAGGGTGAAAGTTCTTCTGTAATATCCGATTTCCTGCATTGAACGGTCGATTTTAGGGATTTTAGACTTTGAACGACTGAGCGCACGGGGGAATGTGCTTGCGTAATAATACGGAACGCTGTATCCCTGCGTCTGCCAAACTGAGGGAACTGTGATTTTATCCCGATCCTTTGAATCGAAGCTTTCCTTTTCAAAACCGTCAAGCTGATTTTCAACGCCCCTCTGCCAGAAAAAATCCCAGTCGCCGCGAAGGCTCATTTTGTATTTTGAAGGTATTCCCGAGAGGGCGTCATCGGCACTGTCAAACGGCATTGCCATCGTGTGGCCGTCCTCTTTGTTGATTTTGAATTGTGCAGGGTCTTCCCATATATATTTATAACTCATTTTGCACCTTCCTTTAGCTTCTTTCATTCTGAGTTGTGTAGTGCTTTAGTTTAACCTTTGATTTACCTTTGAAAACATTTGAATAAATTCCTATGTTTTCAACGCCCTCGGCCTTAATCGGATATACGGAGCCGTTTTCAAAATTGTTTGAGAAAATCTTAATGTTTCTGTGAACGGCAGCCTTTATCTTTCCGCCGAGAGTTATCGGCTCTATGTGAATAATCGGAAAGTCGGATTTCTCATAGCTTTCATCAAAATCCTTAAAAAAGCTGTTTGAATATATTTCCATATCGCGAACAGGCCCGCTTTCATACCATTCGTTTGCGTCGTTGCTGATATAAATATGGGACATAAGGATGTGTGAAAAGCTGTTATCGAATATTCTGACTCTTCCCGAGGTTGTGCAAAGAATGCCCCTTGTCGGTATTGCTTCAAATCTGCACTGCGAAATCTCAACATCGGGGCAGTAGGTTTTGTTCTCAACAACGATGTTGCTCTCTCCGTCGCAGGTTGTTTCAATATCCTCGGGAAGCTCTTCCTCAAAGGTGAGCGAAACAGATTTTCCGTCGATATAATCAATTGCCTGCTTAACAGTGAAATCGCCGAGAATTGCCTCAAGCGAATCTCTGTAATAAAACTTGGCTTTGTTTCCTTTATGAAAAGCGCTGTAACCTCCCTGCTGGTCGTGAACAAACTCGAATACTGCGCTCTTACTGTCGAGCTTTTCCTTGAATCTGAGGAAAACGCCGTGAATGTTAATCGCATCATCATGGGGATGCTCAAAAAGGCATTTGTTAATTCTGACCTTACCTTTGCAGGAGCAGATGTGAATTAAATCCGCAAATGAGGAAACATGGTGATTTGAATCGGGAACAAAATTGCATTCCTCAAAGCTCAAATCGCCGCACATCTGCGAAAGCCAGCCGAAACCCTGAAGATAGTTAACATTAACTCTTGTTGCGCTGATATTTTCGCTTTCGTTAACAAAAACACCGCTTGTGTTCCTGTTTTTGTTCTGGGTTAAAACATAAACAGCGTCTGAAATAAGCTTTGGCTTATGTGAATAGGTTATTTCAATTTCATTGTTTCCAAGGTCTTTAACAGACTTATAGTTTTTGAAAACGCCTTTTTTATTCGGAACTCTGAAAACATTGCTGCCAATATGAACAACCTGATTATACGAGTTTTCATCATTGGTGCAATCCCAGTAAATTCTGTCCGAAAAAGGGCTCTTTTCATAAAATTCAATTTTTCTCTCGCTGATTTTATAAGAGGTGTTATCGGGAACTTTGAAAACAGCTGTTTTCTTTAAGATACTTTTAACCTTCATTTCAATAGCCGTCGGCGAAAAATATCTTATTGTTAAATCCTTTAATTTGATGTTTTTGCAACCGAGTATACCAAGCGCGCATATGTCGCCGTGAATAACAAAGGTTGCGCCGTTTCCCTCAATTGTAACATCCTCAAGATTTTCAAGTATCATTGCGAAATACTTTCTTGGGTTTCTGAGAGAATCGGTGTTTGACATATGTATTTCCCTCAGCTCCGAGAAATCCTTATAAAAATGATATTCCTTGTTTTCAAACGAAAGAACATCTCCGCTTTTCAGTTTGCCGACAGCCTCGGCAAACGCAAGTGAAAAGTTTTCGCTATCTCCGTAATCCTTTGCACACAGATTCATAGCTATTCTCCTGCATTTTTGATTTGTTATTATTTTAACATTATTCGCTCTTCAATTCAAGGTGACTTGACAATTAATTTATAAATATGTAAAATATCCATCATAGGGGAAGTATTTCTCAAAATATGAAATAACATTATTTTCAGGAGAAAACAGATGAAATGGCAGGAAATATATAAAGAGAAGCTCACCTCGGCAGAGGAAGCGATAAAGCTTATTCAAAGCGGTGATAAGGTTGTTACCGGTTTTGGCTGCGGCGAGCCGTTCGGACTTGAAAGAGCTCTTGTTGAGCATTATCAGGATTATCGGAATGTTGAAATTATCAGTATGCTGACTCTTGGAGACTCGCCCTGGTGCAAGCCTGAAATGAAAGGGCATTTTAAGCTTAACTGTCTTTTTGCGTCATCGTCAAACAGAAAGTCAATTGATGAAGGCGAGAGCGAATTTACAACCTCGCATTTCTATGAAATACCTGAAATAATAAAAAACTATATGTGCCCGAGGGTTTCTCTTGTTATGGTTTCTCCGCCCGATGAGCATGGTTATGTTTCTTTCGGAACAACGGTTGACTACACTAAAGGAACAACCGACCACTGCGAAGTCGTTATTGCTCAGGTTAATAAATATATGCCGAGAACCTTCGGAAACAGCATAAAGCATGTTCGTGATTTCACCTGCTTTGTTGAAATTGATGAGCCGCTACCCGAGGTTAAAACAGTTAATATTTCAAACGTTGAGATGGAAATAGGAAGATACTGCGCTTCTCTTATCAACGACGGCGATTGCCTTCAGCTCGGTATCGGCGGTATTCCAAACGCAGTCTGCGCCCAGCTTGGAGATAAAAAAGACCTCGGACTCCACAGTGAACTTGTCGGCGACGGAGTCGTTGAGCTGCTTGAAGAGGGTGTTATAAACAATAAAAAGAAGAACACTAAACGAGGAAGAACGGTAATCGGCGCAGCTTTCGGTTCGGAAATTCTTAACAAATACATCAACAACAATCCTTCCGTTGAGCTCCACCCGATTGATTATGTCAATAATCCGAGCGAGATAGCAAAAAACGATAATATGGTTTCAATCAACTCCTGTATTCAGGTTGACCTTTTAGGTCAGGTCGTTTCCGACACTATCGGGCTTTCTCAGTTTTCAGCCGTCGGCGGTCAGGTCGATTTTGTTCGCGGCGCAACAATGAGCAAGGGCGGAAGGTCGATTATCGCAATGCCGTCAACTGCAAGAAAGGGAACAGTCAGCCGAATTGTTCCGCTTATAACCGAGGGCAGCGCAGTAACAACCCCGAGAAATGACGTTAACTATGTTGTAACCGAATACGGAATTGCTCAGCTGAAAGGCAAGACGGTTAAGGAAAGGGCGAAGGCGCTCATTATGATTGCGCATCCTATGTTCCGCCCCCATCTTATTATTGAATACAGAAAACGTTTCAAGGAAGAACCGTTTACAAAGGATGAAATAATGGGCTTTACCTCCGTTGTACGCGAGCGCACGAAGGAGAAAAAAGAACAGCTCAAGGAAGCAACAAAGGAACGCAGGGACCAGGTTATGGAAAAGCTTAAGGATGACTTTGCCGATATGAAATCCCGAAGAAAGCCGGAATAATTATTGATAAATTTAAAAAAATGTGATATAATTTATTGAAAATATTTTTTGGAGGAAAACAATGGCATTAACAGGAAAACAACATTTTGGTATTGCAAGAAAAATCGTTTCAAATATGACGAGCGAAAGCTGGGAACAAATTCCCCATGCAACAGTTACATATGAGCCCGATGTAACCGAGTTTTTAAAAGAGTATAAAAAGCTCAATGAGGGCTGCACGGATAAATCTAAGAAAATAACCATCAATACTGTTATGATGAAAATCATCTGCGAAGGACTCAAGGTTGCTCCGAAACTCAACGCGCACCTCGAATTCAACAGAAAGCTTGTTCGCGGTTGTCTTAAAACCTACGACCATGTTGATATTTCTATGCCGATGATTCTTCCGAACGGCGAAATGATGACGGTTAATCTTCATGATATGGGCGATAAATCGTTAACCGAGATGACCGAAACTATTCTTGATACAGCAAGAAGAGCAGAGAACACAGACCTTAACGAGGTTATGTTTGAGGTTTCTCTTGACAACACCCTGAATGCACTCAAGAAGGGCAAAATCGCTCAGACTGTTAACAGACTTTACGGCTCAAAAACCGGTAAACACAAAGTTCGCACTCTTTCGGGCAAGGCAAAGAAGGAATATTATTCAATCCCCGAAACCGAGCGTTTAACAAAGCACGATATTGAGCAGGGAACAACAACCATAACAAACGTCGGCTCAATCTATCGTCCGTTCAGAGGCGAGGTTAACCTTCTTGAGATAATTCCGCCCCAGGTTTCTGCGTTTGCAATCGGCGCAACTCAGAAAAAAGCGCTTGTTAAAACGGGAGAAAACGGCGAGGATGAAATGTATATCGGCTACACAATGCCGATAACCGTTGCAATGGACCACAGAGCTGTTGACTACGGAGATATGGTTCCGTTCTTTGAAAAGCTTGATGAAATCTTTGCAGACCCATCAGTTATTCATAGCTGGAAATAAAAATGATAATTAATTTCAGGACTGTCTTTTTGCAAGACAGTCCTTTTTGTTTGATTTTTCAAACATAAAAACATATTTAGTCAACTTGTTTTTAGCAATTCACAGTGATATAATATAAATTAGAGTAATATTTGTTTGGAGGGAATATTATGAAATTCTTAAAGAAAGGATTTTGCGTTGTTCTTGCGCTTGCAATAATTATTTCAACGTTTGCGGCTATGCCTTTGGTTACTCAGGCGGCTGGCAATGAAGATTTGATAATGAGCTTTGAGTTGGGAAACGGAAGCGGAAGCAACACCGAATATTCCTGCAAGGACCAATTCAGCGACTCATATGCAAAAACAGCCTCCTGGAGCAATACTGCAAATGTGACTGAGCTTGACGGCGTTAACGCTCTCTATAATCAAAACGGATATGTATATGCAAATGTCGGAAATACTAGGCTTTATGGTAACAATTCGTTCAGAATTGAATTTGCGTTTCAGAAAAGGGGGAGCGAGCAAAACGACGCCCTTCTTCTCGGGCTCGGAACGGCAAACGGTTCATACGGTATAGCCGATGCAAACACGGATAATGTTTTAACAATTCATCAGGGCGGATATATCTATGTCTGCTCTCAGGAAATTAACGATTCTGCGGCGAATGCAAAGCTGAAAACAAAGCTTAATGAAATATCGTATTATTCCGTGATTTTCAACGGCGAAAGCGACTATCTGACTTTAACGAAAAACGGTCAGGTTGCGTTTGAAATGCATCTTAATTCCGAGCAGGCTGAAAGATTCAGGCATATCGGATTTATCTCTGCGGGCTGCCATGTTGGCGACGGCTCAATAGGCAGGGGATGGTATACGGGAACAATCGAAGGCTATTACTATTATATAAAGGCGTTTAACGAGCCGGAATGTCCCGAAACGGCAGGTGAACTCAGCGTTGACCCCGTTATCTATACCCACGGCGTAAAGAGCGCAACCCAAAACAATGCAACGGGCGACTACGGATATATGATGTATGGCACCCGAATTGCAGACAGCACTGTTATGGGCGAAATGAAAACCGCAATTTCTCTTCCGAAGGGTGCAACTCTTGATTCTGTTTACTGCCCCGATAACAGCAGCGTTACATTTGAAAGAAGCAAGGGCGAAAACTACCTCTGCGGAAGCTTTTCGTCGGATGACTATAAGGTTGAAAGCGGCGAGGAGCTTTATTCAAGAATCAGATTTAAGTATACTTATAATAACAAGCAGTATGTTGAGTGGCATAATTTCTGCGTTAAAACAAACCCTGTTGCAACTCATTCAATGATTTATGCTCAGTCATATAAATCGGGAATCAGCAATTCAGAACAGTCTGCAGTTGCGTTTCAGGTTACCGCTCTCGGCTCTGTCGGACCCGATTCGTCGGGCGCAATTGCCGCCGACTGGGGAAAAACAAGTTTAAAGAGCCATAATGCAAACTCGTGGAATATATACGACCCGTTTAACGATGACCTTCAGTGCAATACGAATGATAACGGCTCGATTTCTCCGGTGTTTATTGAACAGAATGCAAATTCCGTTGTTGATAAAACAACCGGCTTCGGCGTTGCTGCGTCACATACCGGAGGAGAGGTCAATGTCGGAATATACTCTGATTATGCCAGATATTATGTTGATAAAAGCGCCGACACCATTCTTGGCGCAGAACACAAAGCAGGGGAGAATACATATAGAATAAAGCTCTTCCTTGAAAATCTTTCCCAGAGCTACACGAGCGGACAAAGGGTTGATGTAATTCAACACGAATCCCATGGGCTTAGCGAAATCAATTCAAATCATCTCGGCGAATACGCGTGGTACAACAAAAGAAAAAGCGAAACCGTAACCCTTCAGGGAAATACCGATAACGGAAGCACGACCGGCGAATATTGGTACGCTGCCGAAAATCAGGAGGGCAGAAAAGCAAAGGCAACAATTATAACTAAATTCAGTGTTACTGTTTATGATAAAACTAATGCAAGAAATATTTATAACGACGCCGCTCTTGCAAAATATGATTCGAGCTTCTATGATGGCGCAAAATGGCGCGAATATATATCCGCAAGGCTTGATGTTGAGGGAAGCCTTAATAACTACGAACTGACCGAGGTCAGCTCTCAGTCAACGGAAAGCCTTACAAATAAGTTTAATGCTCTTGGCTCTGTTGCGGATTATTCTGCTCTGATTGCTGCAATAAGGCAGGCTGAGGAAGCTGTTTCAAAGCCTGAAATCTATTCTGATACTCAGGCTCTCTCTGCAAAGCTTAACGAGGTCAAATCAGATGCTTTCAGCGACGGAACTCTTAACGGAACACATATTTTAACCAATCAGAATACGGTTGACGCTTTAACTATGGCGCTTCAGTATACTTATTCCGAAACTGTTATTTATAAGGCTGATATTGAAATCAAATTCAGCGTTTATCTTGACGGAGAACTCAAGGGAAGCGTTTCAAAATCCGCGCAGTACAACAGACCGTTGACGCTTAGCGCTTCAGATGTTTTTGCCGATGCCGAAAGCTATAATGTTGTTAAATGGACGAATGGCGGAACAACCGTTGCGGTTAAGGGTTATCAGCTCGGATTTACCCCTGCCGCTAAGGCGGATATTGCCTGCTATCTTATTTCAACTCCCGAGCAGAGCGAAAGCTTTTGCAGGGTTGAGCTATACGATATTACAAAAAGAAAGGCAACTGATTTTTATGTCAGTAAATCAAGCACTTATGGCGAGGTTATTGCTGCAGCGCAGGGCTATACATCGAATGTTCTTTACTATGCGATAAGCGGATGGAGGATTAACGAAAGCGTTGATTACAATCTTGGCGATTCAATCGGGAACACGGATGTTTTAACCGTTTATCCTCTGTATAAGCCGACTGTTGATAATTACAGTGTTGATGTTTCGGGCGGTTCAATAAGCTCAAACGGAGCAGGTTTTGCGTTTGACACAAGGACGGTTATAGATTTTGAAGGCGACGGCAATTTTGTTTGCTGGGCAGTTAAATATGACAGCGAGAAATACCGTGTTGTCAGCTATTCTGAAACTTATGATTTCTTCGTTTCAGGTAATATGGAATTTGTTGCAATAACAGAGGAAAACTATTCTTCATATGCTTCAAAACTTCAGGCAAATTCAACAAGCAAAAATGATGAAGAAAAGTCGCCAACACTTGAAGAGCTTAAGAACAAGAAGGCAATTCCTTCAATGAGGGGAAGCGCTGAGGATGAAAGCTGCATTGATTTTAACGGGGCATATTGGGACGATGAACAGAAGAAACTGAACATTATCGCTCAGGTTGCCGAAGGAGCGGAATATTCCGCCTGCGGGACTATTGCTCTTTATAACGGAAAAACAGTTGTAACGCCTTCTGTTTCGCAAACTAAATCAAACCAGTTTATGATAACTTATAAGATTGGCGCAAGCTTTAAAAACAGAAAGATAAAGATTATGGCTTTTGCAAAGAAAAATGCCGAGGACAGTGAACTTATATATTCACCGGCTGAGGAAATAACAATTCCGCCCGACGAGCCTGTTGCATCAATCGGAGATGCCGTAACCTCGCAGGTTAAATACGACCTTCTTTCGGGTAAATACAACGTAGTTAAAAACAATGAAAACATATTAACCAACGTAACCTCGGATTTCTCGCTTAAGGATGGAAGATACCTTGATGTTTCATGGTATTCAAGCCATACTGCAAAGATTACCAATGTAACCGACGGCGGCGGAAATGCAAGCAGGCTGACCGTTACCTCAAAAGAATCGGGCTGGCCGGATGTTGAACAGATATTCACGATTTATGAGGGCAAGGATTATGTTTTAACAACGCTTAAGGTCAAGGGTGACGGAAGCGCTCTTGAATCAAATTATATGTGCCCCGTGTTTGTTAACAGCGCAGGTGATTTCAGAAACGGAAAACAGCCGTGGTCGCAATTCCTTCATGTTCCGTATGACAACGACGGATGGAGTATTTTCAAGAATTATTCAATCAAAAAGAATAATTACGATACAAGCCACGAATTTGCAGCCATCTACGATACGGGGAACAATAGCGGACTGATTATCGGTTCGGTAACCCACGATAACTGGAAAACGGGCGTATACTTTGAAGGCTCTTCAAACGGAGTTAAGCAGATAAAGGCGTTTGGCGGCGCCTCATCGACTGAAAACGCCTTCCGCCCGGGATATAACAGCTCGAGCTATCGCGGACCGGAAACGCACGGCTATGTTAAGGGGGAAAGCATATCTTCTCCGACTATGTTTATCGGCGATTTCAGCGATTGGAAATACGGCGTTCATCAGTTTGCATCAGCCAATACTGCCGTTCAGCCGATGAGAACTGCAGGCGACCTCGGCGGTGTTCCTTTCGGATGGCAGAGCTGGGGCTCGATTGCGGATTATCTTACCTATGATAATGTTATAGGCAACATCAATGCAATGAAGGATAATTTCCAGTCTGTATGGGAAACAGATGAAAACGGTAATCCCGACGGAACTCCGATTGTTATGAATCTTGATTCCTGGGCAAATGAAATAAAGATTGAAGATGACGACGACCCTTGGAATGATAACGATAAGGCGCTCAGGGCATTTGTTGCTCAGTGTGAGGCAAACGGACAGATTCCCGGTATATACCACACTCCGTTCACTAACTGGTGCAGCTATGAACAGCTGACAACAGCGGGCGAGGAATGGTGGACTCACCCTGAAAGAGTTCTTAAAAAGGACGGCGAGTTTGTTAATTCGATAGACGGCGGATATCCTCTTGACCCAACTCATCCCGATGTTATTCAGGAAAATGTCAATCGAATTAACTATTTCAAATCGCTTGGCTTTAAATATGTTAAGCTCGATTTTCTCAGTCACGGGCTCTGTGAGGGCGATTTCTATAATTCCGATATAACAACGGGTATGCAGGCGTTTAACTACGGTATGAAGGCAATTGTTGACGCTGCCGGCGATGATATGTTTATCAACTATTCAATCGCACCTTTATTCCCGTATCAGTATGCAAACGGAAGAAGAATGGGCTGCGACTGTTGGTATTCATCAAACGATGTTGAATATATTTTAAATCAGATAACATACGGCTTCTGGGAAGGCGATGTTTATAACTATCCCGACCCTGACCATACTGTTATTTATTCAAACAGGGATAATGTTTCAACGGAAAATGAAGCAAAGCTTATGGTAACTGCGAATGCCATTGCAGGGGCGAATATGCTTCTCGGCGACTCCTTTTACGATTATGATTACTATCAGAACGGCACTCTGAAATATTCATATAAAAAAGCTGATAAGGCGATTGAAAGAGCAAAGAAATATATGCTCAATAAAGATATAATTCAGCTTGCAAAGAAGGGCAAAACCTTTGAGCCCGTTCTTGATGATTCATATCCCTATCACGCCAAGGTTTTCAGAATGGAAGATGATAACGGCGATATTTACTATGCGATTTTCCGATTCAACGGCGACAGCGAATGGTATTTCAGAGTTAACCTTCCGACAGAGTATAATTATACCGGAAGAGAGCTGTGGAGCGGCGCTCAGCTCAGAAACGGCGATTCAATCTGGGCGTGGGTTGATATTGAAGTTCCTAATAATGACGCAGTAATTTATAAATTTACCCGTGTTTAGGGGTTGCATTTAACAAAACTATGTGTTATAATTCTATTCGTTAGGAGCGAATGAGATATGAACAAACTCATATTTAATGATGCAGAATGGGAAGTAACCCGCTTTTTGAATGTTCCGATCTCAACCGGTATTCTCAGTAATAAAACCGAGCAGGATCTGAACGATTTCGATGAATACAATATGGATGATTCAGGCGGAAATTTCTAAAAGCAAATGTTATAAATAAGAATAAGCAGAGAGAATGTAAATCGTTCTCTCTGCTTTGTTGTG
>JAFUZY010000131.1 GCA_017476375.1 Eubacterium sp. | reverse complement strand
CCGACAACACAGCCGTGGCCGAAAATTCCAAACATTCCGTGAACGAATTTTGTTTCAACGCCGTCAACTTCTATGTATTGATTATCAAGAAATTTAACAAGCGCCTGTGACATTGTTAATCTGGTTCTTTTCATTCTGCTACCTCATAAAAAGTTTGTAGTGTGGAAAGTGGAGAGTGGAGTTTCGGGTCGCTTCGCTCCGATTTTATAATAGCCGTGCGCAGCACCATCAATTCTTCATTCTTCATTCTTCATTCTTAACTCTTAACTCTTTCGGAAATTGAAGCGTCAGTCTTCAATTTCCGAAAGCTTAACCGGTCTGTGTTCAGCGACGGAAAGCTTTGCAGCAAGCCCGAGACGAAGAGCCTCAAGACCATCGTTAACCGTTGTTTTTGTATCCTTATCGTTAACAACTGCATCAATAAACTCGGTCATTTCGTCGGTGAAAGACTGCATATATCTTTCAAGGAAGAAATAGAGCGGCTTATCGCTTGAATTTCCATCTTCATTAATATATGAAACATTGGTCGGAGTATCGTTTGCAGCGGAAGCCTGACCTGCTGAACCAAACACTTCAAGTCTCTGGTCGTAGCCGTAGCAAGCCTTGCGGCAGTTATCAATAACGCCGATTGCTCCGCTCTTGAACTTAAGTGCAACAAGGGCAGTGTCAACATCGCCTGCCTCGCCGATTGCAGGGTCAACCATAACGGTTGCATTTGCATAAACCTCTTCAACCTCGCCGCCTATGAAACGAGCCATATCGAAATCATGCACTGTCATATCAAGGAAAATTCCGCCTGAAACCTTAACATATGCAATCGGGGGCGGTTCGGGATCGCGGGAGGTGATTTTTATTGTCTGAAGCTCACCAAGCTTGCCCTTGTTTGCAAGGTCTTTGATATAGGCAAAGTTATGGTCGTATCTTCGGTTGAATCCAATCTGAAGCTTAACGCCTGCCTTCTCAACAGCAGCGATAACCTTCTTAATCTTAGCAACTGTTAAATCAACGGGCTTTTCGCAGAAAATATGCTTTCCTGCCTCGGCAGCCTCAACTGCAATGTCAGCGTGGGTATCTGTTGAAGAACAGATAAGAACTGCCTTAATTTCGGGATTGTTGAGAATTTCATGGTAATCCTCGTAATAATTCGGGATTCCAAGCTCCTCGGCAACCTTTTTTGCACCCTCAACATAGATGTCTGAAATTGCAACAATCTCTGCCTGAGGAATATGGTATGTTATTGATTTTGCGTGAACCTGACCGATTCTTCCGGCACCGATGATGCCAACCTTAAGTTTTTCCATAAGTTTACCTCTCGTAACTAAATTTATGAGTCAGAGAAACAGCGTTTCATACTAACCCACGATATCAATTTATTTTATCACAGTATTTTTATTAATGCAATATATAAATTAGAAAGTTTCGCATCCTTAGAAAGTTCTGAGCCGCTACGCTGCGCAAATTAGGAATTAGGAGTGAGGAATGAGGAATTTCGGGTCGCTTCGCTGCGCGAATTAAGAATTAAGATTTATGAATTAAGAATTTCGGGCGACACATTCGCGCTTGATTATAACGGGACGTCGAGGG
>JAFUZY010000130.1 GCA_017476375.1 Eubacterium sp. | reverse complement strand
CCTTCCCCTCCAGGGGAAGGTATGAGGCTTTTCGTTCGCCGATAATAGTTACGAACCACGCACCACGAACCACGCGTCACGCATAACTTATTGTCTGAGCGTAGCGAGTAATCCGAAACGCACTCGCTAACGAGTGCATATCGCGCCGAAGGCAATTAATGCGTTTTCGCAATTCATTAAAAAATCCCGCACAACCGTGCGGGATGATTTTTATATTTTAGCCGTTAATCTGCTTTGCGATTTCCTCAGCAAAGTTCTCTTCTCTCTTCTCAAGACCTTCGCCCTTCATCATTCTGATGAAGCCGTTAATCTTGATGTCGCAGCCAAGCTCTTTAGCTACTGAATCAACATAGCCCTTAACTGAACCCTGGAAGAGGTCTGACCTAACGAATTCCTGCTCAACAAGGCAGTTCTCTTTGTAGTACTTGCTCATCTTGCCTTCTGCAATCTTAACAAGAACCTGCTCAGGCTTTGAAGCCATCTTCGGGTCTTCCTTCATCTGAGCGGCAAGAATGCCCTTCTCGTGTTCAACAACATCTGCAGGAACAGATGCCTGATCAAGATATGCAGGGCTCATAGCGGCAATCTGCATTGCAACGTTTTTGCCCATTGCAACAAATGCTTCGTCAGCAGCTTTTGCTTCATCTGAAACATCGAAGCCAACCATAACGCCGACTGCTCCGCCTGCGTGGATATATGTTGAAACAATGCCTTCCATTCTCTCGAAACGGCGAACCTTCATATTCTCGCCGATTGAAAGAACAAGGTCGTTAAGTGTTTCTGTAACAGTTCTGTCTGTTCCGTTGAATTTTTCCTCTTTAAGAGCCTCAACATCTGCAGGGTTTGTTGCAAGAATTGTTTTTGCAACGCCCTCAACGAAGCTCATAAACTTCTCGTTTTTAGCAACGAAGTCTGTTTCTGAGTTAACCTCAACAACAACTCCCTGCTTAGCAGCGCTATCATAATAAGGAAGAACAACGCCCTCTGCGGCAATTCTTGTTGCCTTCTTCTGAGCTGCTGCAAGACCTCTTTCACGAAGATAGTCGATTGCCTTATCCATATCGCCGTCTGCCTCAACAAGAGCCTTTTTGCACTCCATCATGCCAACGCCGGTTTTTTCACGAAGTTCTTTAACATCTTTTGCTGAAATATTTGCCATTTTATTACCTCCTGTTTATAGTTCCGAGTTTTTGATTTCTCACTTCGTTCGGTCAATTAATTGTCTGAGCGCAGCGAGTAACCTCAATTCGTAATTCGTAATTCGTAATTCGTAACTCGTAATTCGTAATTATGAAGCGGGCGGATAATATCCGCCCCCACAATGCTTAATTACTCAGCAGCTTCTTCCTCTGCTGCTGTTTCTTCAGTAGCCTCAGCCTCTTCTGCTTCTTCAGCCTGAGCAGCAATAGCGTCTTCGCCGTCTCTTCCCTCGATAACAGCGTTTGCAATAGCACCTGCAATAAGCTTTACTGCACGGATAGCATCATCGTTACCCGGAATAACATAGTCGATTTCATCAGGGTCGCAGTTTGTGTCAACAATAGCAACGATAGGAAGACCGAGTTTCATAGCCTCAGCAACTGCAATTCTTTCCTTTCTCGGGTCAACGATAAACATTGCCTCGGGAACCTTCTTCATCTCGGTGATACCGCCAAGATATTTTTCAAGCTTTTCGATTTCAAGCTCAAGACCTGCAACTTCCTTTTTGGGAAGAAGGTCAAAAGTTCCGTCCTCCTGCATCTTCTTAAGCTGAGCAAGACGAGCAACTCTTCCTCTGATGGTCTTGAAGTTTGTTAACATACCGCCGAGCCATCTTGCGTTAACATAGGGCATTCCGCAGCGAATTGCCTCTTCCTTAACGCTTTCCTGAGCCTGCTTTTTTGTTCCGACGAAGATAATTGAACCTCCGTCTGCTGCAAGGTCGCGAACGAAAAGATATGCGTCATCAAGCTTCTTAACTGTTTTCTGAAGGTCAATGATATAGATTCCGTTACGCTCAGTGAAGATGTATTCAGCCATTTTGGGGTTCCATCTTCTTGTCTGGTGTCCGAAATGAACGCCTGCTTCTAAAAGCTGTTTCATTGAAACTACATTTGCCATAATTAATTTCCTCCTTTTAGGTTTTCCCTCCGCAAAAAACTATGGCAAGAGCCTGTTTATAACCTGCGGCTCAAGTTTTCTGCGTGCGTATTCGCATTTGATTTACGAATGCCGTATAATTATAACAAATGTATATATAAAAATCAAGAAAAATTTGCATAAACTAAATTTTTATCAGTTTTAACATAATATACCACTATATTCGGCAATTTATTGCGATTTTCACCAACAAAACTGTTACAAAAAATTACAAAATAACCTTTTCTATTGATAAGAAGATAGCCTTTTGATATTATAACAAGGATAAAAACACTATCAAAGGAGAAAACATTATGGATAGAAAAGTCGTTATATTTGACCACCCGCTTATCCAGCATAAACTCAGCATTCTCCGTAATGTTGAAACAAGCACAAAGGACTTCCGTGAGCTTGTTAATGAAATTGCAATGCTTATGACTTTTGAGGCAACAAGAGACCTTCCGACAGAAGCTGTTAAGGTTCAGACTCCCTGCGGAATTGCCGATTGCAAGCAGATGGCAGGAAGAAAGATGGCATTTGTTCCTATTCTTCGCGCAGGTCTTGGCTTGGTTGACGGTTGTTTAAGACTTGTTCCCTCTGCAAGAGTTGGCCACATAGGTCTTTACAGAGACGAAACAACATTAAAACCTGTTGAATATTATTGCAAACTGCCTAAGGACATCGAAGAGAGAGATGTTTTTGTTGTTGACCCGATGCTCGCAACAGGCGGTTCTGCTATTGACGCTATTTCTCAGATTAAACTGAGAAATCCGAGAAGCATTAAGTTCCTTTGCTTAATCGCTGCTCCCGAGGGATTAAAGGCTCTTGAAGACGCTCATCCCGATGTTGACATTTATTGCGCAGGTCTTGACGACCACTTAAACGAAAACGGCTACATCGTTCCCGGTCTCGGCGATGCGGGCGACAGAATATTCGGTACAAAATAAAGCAGAGAACAGAGAATGGAGCAATCCATTCTCCGTTCTCCGTTTTTTTGTAATAGATAAAAATAAATAAATTTCGGAGGAAAAACAATGAAACTTACTTATGACATTAAAGACAAGCCAAGCTTCGGTAAGCTCCTCATCTTTGCTTTCCAGCAGCTTTTGGCAATCCTTGCAGCAACAATCGCTGTTCCCACAATCGTAGGAAACGGAATGAGCCAGTCGGCTGCACTCTTCGGAGCAGGTATCGGAACAATCGTTTACCTTCTCTTCACAAAGTTCAGAAGCCCCGTGTTCCTTGGTTCATCCTTTGCATTCCTCGGCTCAATGTTTGCAGCATTTGCAGGCGCTGTTTCAGCTGAAGCAGGTTTCGCAGGAATTATCCTCGGTGCATTATTCGCAGGTCTTGTTTACGTTGTTATTGCAATCATCGTTAAGGTTGCAGGCGTTAAATGGATTGACAAGATTATGCCGGCAGTTGTTATCGGACCTACTGTTTCAATCATCGGACTCTCTCTTGCAGGAAACGCAATCGGTGATCTTGGAACCGGTAAAGTAATGAAGGAAGTTGTTGAACAGGTTGTTCAGGATGGACAGATTGTTGATAAGGTAAGCTATGTATCAGCTGCAAGCCCCTATGTTTGCATACTTTGCGGACTTGTAACGCTTTTCACTGTTGTTCTCTGCTCTGTTTACGGTAAGAAAATGGCTAAGCTTATTCCTTTCATTATCGGTATTCTTGCAGGTTATGCAGCAGCAACTATTTTCACTTTAATCGGAATTAAAACAAATAACATTGCACTTCAGATTATTGATTTCAGCGTATTCCAGAATATGAAATTCTTTGCAGTTCCCGATTTCACTTTTATAAAAGCTGCTAAGGGATTATCTGCATTAGACGGAAAGTATATCGCAACTATCGCAGTTGCTTATGCTCCTGTTGCATTCGTTGTTTTCGCAGAGCATATTGCAGACCACAAGAACCTTTCATCAGTTATTAGTAAAGACCTCCTTGAAGACCCGGGTCTCCACAGAACTCTTCTTGGTGACGGCGTTGGTTCAATGGCTGGTGCATTCTTCGGCGGTTGCCCCAACACTACATACGGCGAATCAGTTGGATGCGTTGCTATCACAGGAAACGCTTCAATCGTAACAATCCTCTGCACCGCTGTTATGTCCATCGTAATATCCTTCTTCGGACCTTTCGTAACCTTCCTTTCAACAATTCCGAATTGCGTTATGGGCGGCGTTTGCATCACCCTTTACGGTTTCATCGCTGTATCAGGTCTTAAGATGATTCAGAAGGTTGACCTCGACCAGAACAAGAATCTCTTCGTTGTTGCAGTTATCCTTATTGCAGGTATCGGCGGTCTTACGCTCAGCTTCGGCAAAGTTACATTAACCGAAGTTGCTTGCGCTCTCATCCTTGGTATCATCACAAACATTTTGGTAGCAAAGAAAAAGGATGAAGTTGCCGAATAATTTTCAAACAGCTTAATAAAAAATCAATTCCCTGTTCATAATAGAACAGGGAGTTTTTTTAATTTAGAATTAAGATTTAAGAATGAAGAATTTCGGGTCGCAAGCGACGATTATATTAATGCAAAATGCAAATTGCAAAATTTCGGGTGCTGCGCACTGCAAATATAAATCGGGTGTGGGCAGCGCCCACCCTCAATTCGTAATTCGTCATTCGTAACTCGTAATTTAAATATATTGTACATATTAACGAATCAGGGTGATTATGTGCAGTATTATAACAAAGTCGAAATTTGCGGAATAAACACGAGCCAGCTTACTGTTTTAAGCGAGAAAGAAAAGCTTGAGCTTTTAAAAAAGGCACACGCAGGCGATATGCAGGCAAGGGACAAGCTTATTAAGGGCAATTTGCGCCTTGTTCTTTCCGTTGTTCAGCGGTTTGCAAACAGGAATGAAAATATGGATGATTTGTTTCAGGTCGGCGTTATCGGACTTATTAAGGCGATAGATAACTTTAATCTTGATTTGGATGTTCGTTTCAGCACATACGCTGTTCCGATGTGCATAGGCGAAGTGAGAAGATTTTTAAGGGATTCAAACCCTGTTAGGGTCAGCCGTTCAATGAGGGACACCGCATATAAGGCAATGCAGGTTAAAGAAAAGCTGACCAACGAGAGAGGAAACGAGCCGACAGTTGAAGAGATTGCCAAAGAGCTTGATATGAAAAAGAGCGACGTTGTTATCGCCCTTGAGGCAATTGTTGACCCCGTTTCGCTCTACGAGCCTGTTTACAACGACGGCGGCGACACAATTTATGTTATGGACCAGCTCGGTGACAATAATTCCGACAACGACTGGATTGATGAAATAATGATTAAAGATGAACTGAAATCCCTTGATGAACGCGAACACCGCATTCTTTATATGCGATTTATGCAGGGCAAAACCCAGATGGAAACCGCCGAAGAAATAGGAATATCGCAAGCACAGGTCAGCAGACTTGAAAAGAATGCACTTAAAAGAATCAAGCAAAGCTGAGATGTTGCTTTCAGGTATAAAAAGAGCCCCGGCATGAAGTTGTCAAGTAAAAGTGAACAACTTCAGCAGGGCTCTTTTTAATCCATAAGGAATTTTTTAATTTTTGCTGCGTCTGAATAACCCTTTTTGTAAAGCGCTGTTAATTTATCAACATCCTTTGTTAAGGTTTTCATTCCGAAAATATCGTCGGGAGCAATGATGATGGCTTTTCCCTCTTCCTGAAGCTCGAGCGCCCGAACAAGATTTTCTGAATATTTCTGAAGCTGAGTATCAAGAGCTTTAACCATATTCGGATACCTGTTTTTTATTATTCTTGCCGCAACATCGTTTCTCATTGTTTTCAGCTCGGTGTCAATCGGCTTGGTGAGAATGATAACAAGCTTATCGCAGCCCTTATCAAGCGCCTTCTGAATCGGGAGCGGATCGGAAATTCCGCCGTCGAAATACTCCCTTGAATAGATTTCAACAGGCTTGCTGACAAAGGGCAGACAGGAGGACGCCATAATGATTTTATAATCATTCTTTCTTATATCATCCCTCTTGTTGAAATACCTCGGGTTTCCCGTTTCAGCATCCGTTGCAACAACTATAAATTCGGTTTCGCTGTTTCTCAGGGTTTCATAATCAAGCGGACTTTCGCCGTCGGACTGAGAAAGCGAACCGTAGATATAATTAAGGTCGAGATATTCGCCTGTTTTAACAATATTTTTTGGGCTCATTGCCTCTTTTCTCAGAGAATATTCAGTATAGAATATTTTGTTTCTTCCTCTTTGGCGTGCAACATAGCTTGCGCAGTTTGCACTTCCTGCAGATATTCCGATACATAAATCAAAATATATTTTTTCATCAAGAAGATAATCAAAAACGCCTGCTCCGTATATATCACGAAGTCCGCCGCCAACATCAATACATCCTATCATTTTATCACTGCTTTCTTTTTTATCCTAATATTTATATCACATTTTTTTTATATGTGCAACTTTTTATTTTCTTTTTTATACATTTGTGGTAAAATCTTTTTGAGGTAAATAATTATGTTTAAAGTAATACTTTGGGATTTGGATAACACAATACTTGATTTTCTTCTTGCTGAAAAAAATTCGTTAAAGGCAGCATTTAAAAAGCTCGGTCTCGGCGAATGCAGCGATGAAATGGTTGCGCTTTACTCCTCAATCAATGTTAAGCACTGGGAAATGCTTGAAAGAGGCGAAATAGAAAAAAGCGAGGTTTACCGCCTTCGCTTTATTGATTTTCTAAACACGATAAATAAGGACTGCGACCCGCTCACATTAAATGAATACTATGAACGAGGAATCTGCGACACGATTTCCTTTATTGAAAACGCAAACGAAATTATTGGAACTTTAAAAGGGAAATACAAGCAATACTGCGTTACAAACGGCAGAGCCGATGTTCAGCACGACAGGCTTTCTCTTTCGGGTCTTGACAGAGTTTTTGACGGCGTTTTCATTTCGGATGAAATAGGATTCGAAAAGCCCGATAAACGCTTTTTTGACGCGGTTTTAAAAGGGATTATCCCCTGTAAAAAGAGCGAAATCCTTATCATCGGCGATTCGCTCACAAGCGATATGAAGGGCGGAAACAACGCAGGAATTAAATGCTGTTGGTATAACCCGAACGGCAAGCCCAATCCCGATAACATCAGAATTGATTATGAAATAAAATCACTTGAAGAAATAAAAAAGATACTTAAAAATGCATAGTTGCTGCGGGCGATTCGTGAATCGCCCCTACGGTTGTTTTTGATAATATAATCGTCGCTTGCGACCCGAAATTCATCATTCATCATTCATAATTCGTAATTTTAAAAAAGATACTGAGATTTAACTCAGTATCTTTTTTAAATATTGTCCTGTATATGATTCCTCAACCTTCGCAACCTCCTCGGGAGTTCCTTGGGCAACGATTGTTCCGCCGCCCTTTCCGCCTTCGGGTCCGAGGTCGATTATATGGTCGGCAGTTTTGATAACATCAAGATTATGCTCGATAACAACAACCGTATTTCCCGTATCAACAAGGATATTAAGAACCTTGAGAAGATGGGCAACATCGGCAGTATGCAGTCCCGTTGTCGGCTCATCAAGGATATAAATTGTTCTGCCGGTTGAGCGTTTTGCAAGCTCGGTTGCAAGCTTAACTCTCTGCGCTTCGCCGCCTGAAAGTGTTGTTGCGCTTTGACCGAGTTTAATATATCCGAGACCCACATCCGAAAGGGTCTGCAGTTTCTTTGTTATCTTCGTTTGGCTTTCAAAGAACTCAATTGCCTCATCAACCGTCATTTCAAGAACATCATAAATATTCTTGCCCTTAAAGGTTACATCAAGCGTTTCCCTGTTATATCTCTTGCCCTTACACACATCGCAGGGAACGTAAACGTCAGCAAGAAAATGCATTTCAATTTTAACAATTCCGTCGCCCTGGCAGGCTTCGCAGCGTCCGCCCTTAACATTGAAGGAAAAGCGGTTAGCCTTATAGCCCTTCTTCTTTGCTTCACTTGTTTGAGCATATAAATCTCTTATATCGTTGAAAACGCCCGTGTATGTCGCAGGGTTTGAACGCGGTGTTCTTCCTATCGGCGACTGGTCGATATTGATAACCTTATCAAGAGCGTCAATCCCCTTCATTGAATCGAATTTACCAGTATGCTTCTTTGCTCGGTTGAGCCTGTTTGCAAGATGCTTATATAAAATCTCGTTAACAAGCGAGGATTTTCCCGAACCCGAAACGCCGGTTACCGCAATGAATTTTCCGAGAGGAAATTCAACGTCAATATTTTTGAGATTGTTTTCCTTCGCTCCGATTACGGTCAGCTTCTTTGCGTTTCCTTTTCTTCTCTTATCGGGAACGGGAATGCTTCTTTTTCCGCTCAGATACTGCCCTGTTATTGATTTTTCGCATTCCATAACCTCTTTTGGTGTTCCTGCTGCAATAAGCTCACCGCCGTGTATTCCTGCACCGGGACCAATATCAACAAGATAGTCCGCCGCCATCATTGTTTCTTCATCGTGTTCAACAACAATGAGCGTATTTCCGAGGTCGCGAAGGTGGCAGAGAGTGTCAAGAAGCTTTTCGTTATCCCTCTGGTGCAAGCCGATTGAAGGCTCATCGAGGATATATAAAACTCCCATAAGCGAGGAGCCTATCTGAGTTGCAAGGCGTATTCTCTGAGCCTCGCCGCCCGAGAGGGTTCCCGAATCTCTTGCGAGTGAAAGATAATCAAGACCAACTGAGTTAAGGAAGCTGAGCCTTTCTTTGATTTCCTTAATAATAAGCTTTCCTATCATCTGCTCTTTTTCGGTTAGCTCAAGGGAATCAATGAATTCAATCTCTTCGTTTATCGACATTTTACAGAAATCAAATATATTTTTTCCGCCAACGGTAACCGAAAGTGACTGGGGTTTTAGCCTTGCGCCCTTGCAGGCATTGCATTTGCAATCACGCATAACGCTTTCAATATCGGCTCTCGCCCAATCAGAGCTTGTTTCGGAATATCTTCTTTTAAGGTTGTTTATAACTCCCTCAAAGTCGTTCATATATGTTCCCGAGCCGTATGAGGTTACTCGCTTCATTTTGATTTTTTTGCCCCTCGTTCCGAAGAGGATAACATCAACAGCCTCTTCGCTTAGCATCTCAATGGGCATATCAAGCGAAAAGCCGTATTCGTTCGAGAGCGCTTCCATATACATCTTTGCAATTGAACCGCCCTCGGCAACATTCCATCCGCTTGCCTTTATAGCGCCCTGATTTACAGAAAGCTTTTTATCGGGAATTATTAAATCTTCATCAATTTCCTTGAAAATTCCAAGACCGTCGCATTTGGTGCAGGCGCCGAAAGGATTGTTGAAAGAGAACATCCTCGGGCTCATCTCTTCGATTGAAACGCCATGCTCGGGGCAGGCATAATTAAGCGAAAAAAGTTCTTCGCCCTTATCAAGCATATCAACAAGAACAAGCCCTTTTGAAAGCTTCGTTGCGGTTTCAATGCTGTCGCTAAGTCTTGATTTTATTTCGTCTTTGATAACAAGGCGGTCTACAACTATTTCAATATTATGCTTGATATTCTTTTCAAGCTTTATTTCATCGGATAAGTCATAAACCTCGCCGTCTATTCTTGCACGAACAAAGCCCTGCTTTGCTGCATCGGCAAGCTCTTTAACAAACTCGCCCTTCTTTCCCCTTGCAATCGGCGACATAAGCTGAATTCTTGTTCCCTCGGGAAGCTCCATAACCTTGTCAACAATCTGGTCAATTGTCTGTTGAGTTATTTCTCTTCCGCAGACCGTACAGTGAGGAATACCTATTCTCGCCCAGAGCAAACGAAGATAATCATATATTTCCGTAACCGTTCCTACTGTTGAACGGGGATTTTTGCTCGTTGTTTTCTGGTCGATTGAAATTGCCGGCGAGAGTCCCTCAATATAATCAACATCGGGTTTTTCCATCTGACCGAGAAACATTCTTGCATACGATGAAAGGGATTCAACATATCTTCTCTGACCCTCTGCATAGATTGTATCAAACGCAAGAGAAGATTTTCCCGAGCCCGCAAGCCCAGTGAAAACAACAAGCTTATCTCGGGGAATTTCAATGTCAATATTTTTCAGATTATGCTCTCTGGCACCTTTAACAACAATATTTTTATTCATTTGAAATCTCCTTGTTGGCAGATTTGCCTTCTTCGGTAACAGGTTTTATCCATTTGAGTTTTTTATAATGAGGCAAGCATAGCGCAACCTTTATAACATCTTCAAAAACAAACATAACCGCATAGCATACCAAAAACGGCAGTTTTAAAACATACGCTGCAATCAGCGTTGCAGGAAGCGAGGAAAGCCACAGCGCCGATAAATCAAACTTGGCGGCTGAGAAGGTGTCTCCCCCTGCCCTGAATATGCCGACTATGAAGCTGAAACCAAGCATTCTTATCGGACAGCTTATCGAATAGATAATAATCAGCATTTTCGCCGTTTCAATTGTTAAATCGCTTATGTTGCTGCCCATATCAAATATGCTGACTATCTGAGCCTTGAATATTATTGCAAGGGCGCCGATAACAACTGAAATAATTGGGTTGATTATAAGAAATCTTTTTGAATCATCAATCGCCTGTTTAATCTTTCCGCCGCCGATTGATTTGCCTATCATAACGGAGCATGCACTGTCGAACCCAACAAAGAAAACGAAGGCAATATTCTCAAAGGTTTTGAGAATGGTTATTGACGCATAGTATTCATATCCCATATTGGACCACATCAGGTTAAATATGAAAACTCCCGTTCCCCAAAGGGTTTCGTTGAGCATAACGGGAAACGCTTTGTTAAAGAAAACAGACAAATCATTCTTAGTATAAGCAAAAACGTTGCTCAGCTTAGTTATGAGAATATTTTTCTGAACTGCAGATACGGATATAATTATCAAAACGCCAAGCCAGCTTGAAACAACCGTTGCAAGCGCAGCGCCCTTAACGCCCATAGCCTTAAACCCGAATTTCCCGAATATCATACAGTAATCAAGAAAGATATTCGTTGCCGTTGTTATTGCGGAATTAATCATCGGCAGCTTAACTCTTTCGGTTGAGCGAAGAACAACTCCCATTGCGTCGCCGATTGCAAGAGCAGGATAAACGAAGGAAATAGTTTTAAGATAGCTTACCCCTTCGCTGACAACTCCTGCATCCTTGTTAAACAGCCCGATAACAATCTGAGGTGCTAAAAACGAAAGCAGGAAGAACACCGTACTGATAAGGGTTGCAAAGGTCATTGCAATTCCCATTGTTTTATGGATGCTCTTTGTGTCCTTGACTCCCCAGTACTGCGAAACGAAAACGCCTGTTCCCGAGCATATTCCGAAGAGCGCCATATTCATCAGCATTCCCCACTGTGAGCTCATTCCCACTGCCGCCAGCGAAACATCGCCCAGCGAGCTTACAAAAAGAGTGTCAACAAGAGTGAACGAGCTGAACAGCATATTCTGAACCGCAACAGGAACTGCGATTTTCAATGTGTTTTTCCAAAAAATTTTATCATTTAATAAATTTGCCATAATTTATATAATCGGGTGCGGGTGTCCCGCCCGAAATTCTTAATTCTTAACTCTTAACTCTTAATTCTATAATCAGGTGTGGGCAGAGCCCACCCTCAATTCGTAATTCGTAACTCGTAATTCGTAATTATTAAAGAATTATCCTTCGGACAATTCTTTAATCTTATCCCTGAGAAATGCTGCGTGTTCAAATTCAAGCATCTTTGCAGCTTCCTTCATTTCTCTCGTGAGCTTTTCAATCATAATCTTTCGCTCTTTTGCGGTCATTCTGACATTCTTATCAATAACATCCTTACTTGTTATTTCAATAATATCGCGAACGTCCTTTTGAATGGTTTTCGGAACAATACCGTGTTCCCTGTTATATGCCTCCTGAATTGAGCGGCGGCGCAGTGTTTCGCTTATCGCCCTTTCCATTGAAGGTGTTACGGAGTCGGCATACATAATAACCTCGCCGTTTGCATTTCTTGCCGCTCTGCCTATTGTTTGAACAAGCGAGGTTTCAGAGCGAAGGAAGCCCTCTTTATCAGCATCAAGAATTGCAACAAGGGAAACCTCGGGAATATCAAGCCCTTCGCGAAGTAGATTGATTCCGACAAGAACATCAAAATTACCGAGTCTTAAATCCCTGATTGTTTCCATTCGTTCCATTGTGTCTATATCATGGTGCATATATCTTACTTTAATTTCAAAGCCCTCGAGATATGCGGTTAAGTCCTCAGCCATCTTCTTGGTTAAGGTTGTAACAAGAACACGCTCGTTTCTCTCGGTTCTCAGATTGATTTCAGAAACAAGGTCATCCATCTGGTCGTCGGTCGGTTTAACGGTTATATTCGGGTCAAGAAGTCCCGTCGGTCTTATAACCTGCTCAACAATCTGAGTCGATTTTTCTTTTTCAAAATCTGCAGGAGTTGCCGAGGTGAATATAACCTGATTTATTTTTGAATAGAATTCATCAAATTTCAGCGGTCTGTTATCAAATGCAGAAGGAAGTCTGAATCCAAAATCAATAAGGCTCTTTTTTCTTGAATAATCTCCGCCGAACATTCCTCGAACCTGGGGCAGCATAACATGGCTTTCATCAACAAAGAGAAGAAAATCGTCGGGAAAATAATCAAGAAGGGTAAACGGAGCTGCGCCCGGCTTTCTTCCTGCCATAATTCTTGAATAGTTTTCTATTCCCTTGCAGAAGCCTGTTTCCTGAAGCATCTCAATATCGTTCATTGTTCTTTCGCGGATTCGCTGAGCCTCAAGAAGCTTTCCGTTTTCTTCAAAGTATTTAACCCTCTCAGTCATTTCCTGGTAAATTTCATCAATAGCCCTTTTCATCTTTTCCTGGGAAACAACATAGAGTGACGCAGGATAAATAGCGCAGTGACTCAAAACGCCCTGAACCTTACCTGTTAAATGGTCTATTTCACAAATTCTGTCTATTTCGTCGCCGAAAAATTCAACTCTTATCGCAGAGCCGCTGCTTCATGCGGGGAAGATTTCAACCGTGTCGCCTCTTACTCTGAACTTATTGCGAACAAAGTTAACATCGTTTCTTTCATACTGAATTTCAACAAGTTTTTTAATAAGCTCGTCACGCTCTTTCTTCATCCCCTGACGAAGTGAGATAACCATATTCTGATAGTCAACAGGGTCGCCGATTGAGTAGATGCATGAAACAGAAGCAACAATTATAACATCGCGCCTTTCAGACAAAGCGGAAGCGGCACTGTGGCGAAGCTTGTCTATCTCTTCGTTTACAGCACTGTCTTTTTCAATATAGGTATCCGTTGTTGCAACATAAGCCTCAGGTTGATAGTAATCATAATATGAAACAAAGTATTCAACGGCATTTTCGGGGAAAAATTCCTTGAATTCGCTGCATAGCTGCGCCGCAAGGGTTTTATTATGAGCAAGAACAAGAGTTGGTCGGTTAACTCTTTCTATAATGTTTGCCATCGTGAAGGTTTTGCCGGAGCCTGTAACACCCATTAAGGTCTGTTCCTTATCGCCTCTTAAAACGCCTTCAACCAATGCGTCTATTGCCTCGGGCTGGTCGCCGGTCGGCTTAAAATCGCTTACAAGTTTAAATTTATCCATATTTATGCACCTGTTTTGATTTGTCTAAAAAAGTGTATTCAAAGTATTATATAATATATAGATTAATATTGCAACCCCTCTTTTTCAATTCAAAGCGTGTTTAAACTCTCTTCACTTTAACGCTTTAATGTGTTCAATTGGGGACAGTCCCCAATTGAACATTTGACAAGGGGTTGTTCATGTTTTATAATACCCATATGAAAAAAATTATTGTAAAAAAGAATGATGAAGGTCAGCGGCTCGATAGGTTTCTTTTAAAAAACTTTGAAACGCTTCCCAAGTCAATGATGTTTAAGCAGATAAGAAAAAAGAATATCAAAGTTAATAAAAAAAGATGCGCTCCCGAGCAGATAATTAACGAGGGCGACATTATTGAGCTTTATTTAAACGACGATATGCTCAGGGAAAAGCAGGTGCATTTTGATTTTCTTTCTGCGCCCAAAAAGCCCGATATTATTTTTGAGGATGAAAACATTGTTGTTTTAAACAAAAAAAGCGGTGAGCTTTGTCATCCCGAAAAGGGTGAATATGTTAACACCCTTGTTTCATCGCTTAAAAGGTATCTTTACGAAAAGGGAGAATACAATCCCGAAAGCGAAAACGCCTTCTCCCCTGCTCTTGCAAACAGGATAGACAGAAACACCTCGGGAATTGTTTTGGCTGCAAAAAACTATGAGGCGCTGAAGCTTCTGAACGAAAAGATAAGAAGCAGAGAGATTAAAAAATTCTATTTAACAATCTGCGAAGGTGAATTTGAAAATAAAAGCAAAACTCTTGAAGGATATTTAACAAAAAACGAAGCAAAGAATATGGTTTCGGTTTCCGACAGGAAAACTGAAGGGGCAAAGAAAATTCTGACTAAATATAATGTTCTTGATTATGCAAACGGCTATTCCCTTGTTGAGGTTGAGCTTTTAACGGGAAGAACTCATCAGATAAGAGCCCACCTTGCTTCCATTGGTCATCCGCTTATGAACGACGGAAAATACGGCTCAAAACACGGAAGGCTTTCGCAGAAGCTTTGCTCATACAAGGTTGTTTTTGATTTCAAAGCTGAAGGCGCTCTTTCCTATCTTTCGGGAAGAATATTTGAAATTAAAAACTGCGACATATTAAAGAAATTCGAGGAAATCAGACTTGAAAAATAAATTTATAAGAATAATCTCGCCGCTTTCGCTCTCAATGGCGCTAATCCTTGATGCTGCCGTTGTTTACTATGTTATATACGCCTGCAATAAGCTGAAGGCAGAAGTTTCGGGAATAAACATTGCTTTTGCAATTATCGCCTTTCTCTCAGTTATACTCACCCTTTTTTATTCCCGTGAGGTTTTGCGACACGGAATAATGTTCAGGGAAAGCGAATTTGAGATAACCTTTATTGATGAAAACAGTGTTTTTAAATATGAGGATATAAAAAGCGTTGAAGCTTTTATAGACACAAAGGCAAGTCTTAAAAAGAATTTTGTTGACCGATATTCAAAGCTTACAATTAATCTCAAAGACAGCGCGTCATACACGGTTGAGCTTGGAATAACAACGAAAGCAAAGCTCAAAAAGATTGAAAACGAAATTAAAAATAGAACACAGGAAGATTAGTCTTCCT
>JAFUZY010000129.1 GCA_017476375.1 Eubacterium sp. | reverse complement strand
AGGGTAAAATTGTTAAAGGCATCGGCGGCTTCTACTATGTAGACGCCGATGATGTCATTTATGAGTGTAAGGCAAGGGGAAATTTCAGAAACAGCAATCAAACGCCCCTTGTAGGCGATAATGTTGAAATTTCAATAAATGAAAACGCGGAAAACCGAATAGAAAAGATATTTGAGAGAAAAAACAGTCTTGTCAGACCGCCGCTTGCGAATATTGATATTCTGTTTATAATCTGTTCCGTCGTTGACCCGAAAATTAATCTTCTTATAACAGACAGGCTGATTGCAGTTGCCGAGTATAAGAATATTGAACCGGTTATTGTTATAACTAAAACAGACCTTGACAGAGACTATCAGAAGTATATAGATATTTATAACAAAGCAGGCATCAGGATTCTTGCGGTTGATAACAACGATTTTTCCGGCGGTGAAAAGATTAAAGAAATAATGAATGGAAAGGTGTGCGCCTTTACAGGCAACACGGGAGTTGGCAAATCAACCCTATTGAATAATCTTTTTCCCGAGCTTAAGCTTGCGACAGGGGAAACAAGCAAAAAGCTCGGCAGAGGACGGCATACAACGCGCCACTGCGAGTTATTTAAACTCTGCGGCGGATATATTGCAGACACACCGGGCTTTTCATCAATTGATATTCAGCGATATGATAAGATTTTAAAAGAGGATTTGCCCCATTGTTTCAGGGAATTTCGCGATTATCTCGGTGATTGCAGATTTAATTCCTGCACTCATGTCAGCGATAAAGGATGTGCGGTTTGTAAAGCGGTTGAAGAGGGAAAAATCAGTAAATCTCGTCACGAAAGCTATATAGCAATGTTTAATGAGGTTAAGGATATTAAGGAATGGCAGATGAAATAAAAAAATGCACTATTGTTTCGGGTGCGCCTAATGATAATATTGAGTTTTTAAAAAGTCATATTGACAGGGCTTCTTTCATTATTGCTGCTGATTCGGGATATAAAAAGCTTCTTTCTGCAGAGATAATTCCCGATGCGATAGTTGCTGATTTTGATTCTTCAAAAAAGCCTGATTTGCCTTGTGAAATAATCACTTTTCCGATTGAAAAAGCTTACAGCGATACTTTTAACAGCATAATTTTTGCGAAGGAAAGAGGTTTTAACGACATAACGGTTTTCTTTGCGATAGGAAACAGGTTTGACCACAGCTATTCAAATGTTTTATGTCTTGATTATTGCAGAAAAAATAACATAAAATGCAGAATAATTGATGATAAAAACCGAATATCTCTTGTCTGTGATAAAGCAGAAATAACAAATGAATATCAATGCTTTTCTCTATTTGCATTTCTTGAAGAGTGTAAGGGCGTAAAAATTGAGGGAGCGCATTATTCTCAGGATTTCTTTAATCAAAAAAGCATGGATATAAAGCCAAGTGATACCTTTGCTCAAAGTAATTTTGTTGAAGCGGATAAAGCGTATATAACCCTTGAAAGCGGAACCCTTTTGTTAATTGAGAGTAACGATTAATTTAAACTTTCATAAGATGTAGTAAATACAGCAAAGGATGTGTTTACTATGACGAAAAAATGCAAAAGAGATTATCTCTGGATTGCTTTCGGAATAGGCGCAACGCTCGCCCTCATTCTTCCGACAATCTGGATAACAAGAATTCTTGCTGTTTGCGTTATAATACTCGGAATTCTTTGTTGTAAGAATTAAGGGGGAATAATTATGAAGGTTGTACTTATTAAAAGTCCGAAAATTCTTGCGCCGATTTTAAGAGCAGTGTTTAAAGTTAAAAAGATTCATTATGATGATTAAAAATTACTAAAAACCAACCGAAAGCAATAAGCTTTCGGTTGGTTTTTTCTTGACATAGGTTGTTATTTTTGTTAATATATTGATTAATAATGATAAAGGCAATGATTAAGAGGAGTAACCCTTGAAATCCTTAAGAGAGAGTGCGGTTGGTGCAAGTGCTCGGAGGCAGAGGGCGAAGGTAGCTTATGAGCCGAACTTATGAAATTGAGAATTGAGAATGAAGAATTGAGAATTTTAGTTTCTCGGCTTCGCCTCGTTCAATAAAGTAGTTAGCTCCGTTTCCTGCGTTAAAGGATTGAGTGGCATATTGTTATTTATTTAATAATGTGCAATTTGAGTGGTACCACGGAATTTTCCGCCTCAATTTTGAGGCGGTTTTTTATTTAGCAGCATTTTGACGCTAAAATGGGGACATTCCTCCGAAGGCGGTGTGTCCCCATAAAACCTGAGATTAAAAGGAGTTAAAGTTATGAGCAAAGAACTTGAAAAACAGTATAACCCGTCTGCGTTTGAAGACAGAATTTATAAATTCTGGGTTGATAATAAATATTTTCACGCTGATGTTAAATCGGATAAAAAGCCCTACACAATCGTTATTCCGCCCCCGAATATAACGGGTCAGCTTCATATGGGACATGCTCTTGATAACACCCTTCAGGATATATTAATCCGTTATAAAAGAATGAGCGGTTATGACACTCTGTGGCTTCCGGGAACAGACCATGCGTCAATAGCAACTGAGGCTAAAATAGTTGAGGCTATGAGAAAAGAGGGAGTAACCAAGGAAGACCTTGGCAGAGAAAAATTCCTTGAAAGAGCATGGGAATGGAAGCGTCAGTACGGCGGAAGAATTATTGAACAGCTCAAAAAGATGGGCTCCTCCTGCGACTGGGACAGAGAACGCTTCACTCTTGACGAGGGCTGCAACAAAGCTGTTGTTGAGGTTTTCAATAATCTATATGAAAAGGGCTTAATTTATCGTGGCGAAAGAATTGTAAACTGGTGTCCTCACTGCCTTACATCCATTTCCGACGCCGAGGTTGAATATGAAGACCAGGCAGGCGCATTCTGGCATCTTAAATATCCCTTTGCAGACGGAAGCGGCTATCTTGAGCTTGCAACAACAAGACCGGAAACACTTCTCGGCGACACGGCAGTTGCAGTTAATCCGAACGATGAAAGATATAAGGATTTAGTCGGAAAAATGCTTATTCTTCCGATTGTTCACCGTGAAATTCCCGTTATCGCAGATGACTATGTTGATATCGAATTCGGAACAGGCGTTGTTAAAATCACTCCTGCCCACGACCCCAACGACTTTGAGGTCGGTTTGCGCCATAATCTTGAAATCATTGATGTTATGACCGACGACGCCCATATTAAAGACGGCTGGGGCAAGTATTCGGGAATGGACAGATACGAGTGTCGCAAAGAGATTGTTAAAGACCTTGAAGCCGAAGGCGCTCTTCTTGAAATTGAAGATTATTCTCACAATGTCGGAACTTGTTACAGATGCGGAACAACTATAGAGCCAAAGGTTTCAAAGCAGTGGTTCGTTAAAATGAAACCTCTTGCAGGTCCTGCAATTGACGCAGTTAAAAACGACGATACAAAATTTGTTCCCAAGAGATATGAAAAAACATATTTCCACTGGCTTGAAAACATCCGCGATTGGTGTATTTCCCGTCAGCTGTGGTGGGGTCACAGAATTCCTGCGTGGTACTGTGACGATTGCGGCGAGATAACCGTAAGCAGGGAAGAGCCCTGCGAATGTTCACACTGTCACAGCAAAAACATTCATCAGGACCCCGACACACTCGATACCTGGTTTTCATCTGCATTATGGCCGTTTTCAACAATGGGATGGCCCGATGAAACAGAGGATTTCAAGAAATACTATCCAACCGATACTCTTGTAACGGGTTATGATATTATTCCTTTCTGGGTTATGAGAATGATGTTTTCGGGACTTGAGCAAACAGGAAGAGTTCCGTTTGATACCGTTCTTATTCACGGGCTTGTTCGTGACGCTCAGGGAAGAAAAATGAGCAAATCGCTCGGCAACGGAATCGACCCGCTCGAAATAATTGATGAATACGGTGCAGACGCCCTCAGATTTACGCTTGCAACAGGTAACTCGCCCGGAAATGATATGAGATTTTCCGATGACAGAGTTATCGCGTCGCGTAACTTTGCAAACAAGCTCTGGAATGCAGCAAGATTTGTTCTTATGTATCTTGGAGATTTTGATTACAAGGGGCTTCCCGAAAACCTTCTTATCGAGGATAAGTGGATAATTTCAAAGGTTAATTCGCTTGCAAAAGAGGTAACTGATAATCTTGATAAGTTTGAACTCGGCATCGCGGTACAGAAGCTCTATGACTTTATATGGGATGTTTTCTGCGACTGGTATATCGAAATTGCCAAGATAAGACTTCAGGGTGATGATGAAAATGCGAAAGAGGATGTTAAGGCTGTTCTTCTCTTTGTTTTAACTAATATCCTTAAACTTCTCCATCCGTTTATGCCTTTCATCACTGAGGAAATCTATCAGGCAATTCCGCACGACGAAGAGTCAATTATGGTTTCGGAATGGTGTAAATACGACGACGCTCTTAATTTTGCCGATGATGAAGAGGCAATGGAAATGATTATGCGTGCAATCCGCGCAATCAGAAACAGAAGAGCTGAAATGAATATTGCGCCAAGCAAGAAGGCGAAGGTTTATATTGAAACCGCAAATGAAGATATTTTTTACGGAGGCACGGAATTCTTCAAACGACTTGCTTCTTCAAGTGCTGTCAGCGTTGAAAGTGGCTTCGACGACCTTGGAAACGTTGTAACAATAATCACCGATGATGCAAAGATTTATATTCCTCTCGGCGACCTTGTTGATTTTGAAGCAGAGAAAAAACGCCTTGAAAAAGAGCTTGCTGCAGCGGAGGATAAGCTTGCTTTCATCAATAAAAAGCTTTCTAATCCCGGATTTGTAAACAAAGCGCCTGAAAAGGTTGTTAATCAGAGTAAGGATGAAGCTGCAAAGCTTGAAGAAAAGATTGCAATGATTAAGAAATCCATTGAGGAAATCGGATAATGAATTATTATGAAGCCTTAAACTTCATAGAGAAAAAACTGAGCCTCGGCATTATGCCGGGGCTTAGTCGCATTAAGAAGCTTCTTGACAAAATGGGCAATCCTCAGAATGAGCTGAAGATAATCCATATCGCAGGAACAAACGGAAAGGGAACGGTTGCAGGGAGTATTGCCGACGCGCTTATTAATCAGGGCTGCAAGGTTGGCTTGTTTACATCTCCTTGGGTGAAGGATTACAGGGAGCAGATTCAGATTAATAATGAATTTATTTCAAAAAGTGATTTTGCCTGCTATGTTTCAGAATATTATGAAAACGATTGCAGCGAATTTGAGTTTTTAACTGCAGTAATGTATAAATATTTTTCCGATAATAAGGTTGATTATGCCGTTATTGAATGCGGAATGGGCGGAAAGGAAGACGCAACAAATGTTGAAAAGAGCAATCTTTCCGTTATAACAAGCATATCTCTTGACCATACAGATTTTCTTGGAAACACGGTTGAAGAAATAGCTGAAAACAAGAGCGGAATTTGCAGAAAGAATTCCGATTGTATTATTTACTCCGATGAATTTGCAGATATATTCAGGGATAAGTGCAAAAATCTTATAATAAGTCCGCAGAGCGATAATTTAAGCCTTGTTAATACCGTTCTGAGTCATTTAGGGTATGAAACACAAAACGCTCTTAAAAAGCTTCCTGCAAGGCAGGAGAGAAAGGGTAATATTCTTCTTGACGGAGGGCATAACCTTTCTGCAGCAAAAGCACTTGAACCGATTATAAACAACGAAGTTGCAGTAATCGGTATGATGAAGGATAAGGATATTGAAGGCTACCTCAGCATTATTGCACCTAAATGTAAAAGAATAATTGCAGTTGATGTTAATAATCCCCGTGCTGTTTCAAAAGAGAAACTCGCATCTATTGCAAACAAATACTGCAATGATGTTGTTGTTTCAAATAACGCACAGGGAGCATTAAAAAACAACCCAACTCTTATCTGCGGTTCGTTTTATATGATAAGAGAAATATATAATTTAATTTAAACTCATATTTCAACAAATTATACTAAATCAGTCTGTTATATTCGTAACAGACTTATTTTTTACTTTGTTAGTGGGATGGTATAAATGAATGTTACTATTGAATCAAGCGGAAACCTGATGATAGCATATCTTATAGGTGAAATTGACCATCATTCAAGCTCTGCGCTCAGGGAAAAGATTGATAATGTTATTTCTTTCAAAAAACCCAAGCATTTAATTCTTGATTTTAAGAATGTTACCTTTATGGATTCCTCGGGAATAGGACTCGTTATGGGAAGATACCGTCTTATGCAGAATTTTAAAGGCTCAATAGAAATCAGGAATGTAACCAAACAAACAAAAAAGCTTATGATGCTTGCAGGGCTTGGAAATATAGCGATTATTAAAGAACTTGAATAGGAGAAAACTATGGAAATTAAAAATGAATTCAATTTAACTATTGACAGTAAAAGCATTAACGAAGCCTTTTGCAGGGTTGTTATATCAGCTTTTATTACACCTCTTGACCCAACAATTGAAGAGCTTTCAGACCTGAAAACCGCAATCAGCGAAGCGGTGACAAATTCAATTGTTCACGGTTATAAAAACTCAAGAGGAAAGATTTACATAAACGCTAAAATCGTGAATGATAATACTGTTAAGATAAAAATACGCGATAAGGGTCTCGGCATTGCTGATATAAAGGAGGCTATGACGCCCCTTTTTTCAACAGGCGACGGCGACAGAGCAGGACTTGGTTTTACTGTTATGGAATCCTTTTGCGATAAGGTTAGCGTTAAATCCTCTCTCGGAATCGGGACTACGGTTATTTTAACAAAGAAAATAACGGGTCATAGCGCATGGTAAGCGAGCGGGATAAAAAAATTGAAGAAAACATAGGTCTTGTTCACAGCATTGCAAACAGATTCCGCAACAGGGGAGTGGAATATGATGATTTATACGGAGCAGGCTGCTTAGGACTTGTTAAGGCAGTTGATAATTTCGACGAGAAAAGAGGCTTTGCTTTTTCAACATATGCCGTTCCTGTTATAATGGGTGAAATAAAAAGGCTCTTTCGCGACGGCGGCGCCGTAAAGGTTTCAAGAGCGCTCAAAGAAAAATCAATAAAAGTTCAGGCGATAAGGGATAAGTTTACCAAATCTGAGCTGAGAGAGCCCACAATTGGTGAATTATCGAGGCTCTGCGGTATTGAAATTGAAGAATTATCTGAAATACTTAATATATTAAGTCCTGTTGTGTCACTGAGTTCCTTTAACGATGAGGAAAATGATGAGTTTGATATACCATATGATGAAAGTGAAAAGCTTTTTGATAAGTTATCACTTGACGAACTTCTTTCTAATCTTGATGAAAAGGATAAAAAGCTGATTAATTTACGATATTATGAGGGTAAAACCCAGTGCGAAACAGCAAATATTCTCGGCGTTTCACAGGTTCAGATTTCAAGAAAAGAAAAATCAATTCTAAGGCACCTCCGTGAGCTATACGAATAATGACGTAAATGGGGTCTGACCCCATTTACGTCAAAAAAAGTCAGTAATAAAGCCAATATTTAAAATGACGATAGTGGGGTCTGACCCCTTTTACGTCAAAATTTAAGGATGGGTTATTTCCCATCCTTAATTATTTCAATTGATTTTTCAAGAATACCGTTAATATATGCAATCGCAGTTCCGTAATTTGTAAACGGAATATTTTGCTCGTTTGCTTTATTCATTCGGCTGAGCATTTCCTTATCGCCAAGCATACATCCACCGCAGTGAAGAATAAAGTCATAGCCACTTAAATCCTCGGGAAATCCGTGACCCGATGAAAACTCGTAGCAAAACTTTTTTCTTGTATATTCTTCAAGCCATTTAGGCAGTTTTACTGTTCCTATATCCTCACACTGTCTGTGATGAGTGCAACCCTCGCTTATTAGAATTTTTGCGCCGTCCTTCAGGTTTTCAATTTTGTAAACGCCGTTCAGCGCAGTATCAAGAAAACCCTTGTATCTTGCAAGCAAAATTGAAAATGATGTTAAGGGAATTGATTTATCAACAAGTTTCATAACCTTGGAAAAAACCTGCGAATCCGTTATAACAAGCGCAGGATTTGTTTTTTTCAGCGTTTTGGCAAGCTGCTCGGGCTGAACAACAACGGCAATGCCGCCGGCGTCAATTATATCGCGGATTGCCTGTTGCTGAGGAAGAATCATCCTGCCCTTCGGCGCCGATTCATCAATTGGAGTAACAAGAACAACGATGTCGTTTTCCTGAATGAAATCTGCAACAAGACGGATTTCTTTTTTTGCAGAGCCTAATGCATTTGAAATTTCTTCTTTCAGCTCGTTAATACCGACATTGTTCTTTGCTGAAACATAAATAACATTCTTTTCATTTTTATAATCATCTGTTAAATCAACTTTATTCTTTGCAATAATAAAAGGAATTTTCTTTTCGGTAAAAACCGAAATAAGCTCTTTTTCCGCTGAATTCAAATCCCTGTCTGCTTCGCTGACAAGAACTGCAATATCGCATACATTCAGAATTTTTTTTGCGCTTTTTATTCTCTTCTCGCCAAGCTCGCCCTCATCATCGATACCGGGAGTGTCAATTATTTCAACGGCTCCGATGGGGAGAAGTTCCATTGTTTTTCTGATGGAATCAGTTGTTGTTCCCTTAACGGACGAAACAACTGAAACGTCCTGATTTGTTATTCTGTTAACGAGTGAGCTTTTTCCCGCATTTCTTATCCCGAAAAAACCTATGTGTATTCTTTCGGAGGAGGGAGTGCTGTTAAGTCCCATAATAATCAGCCTTTCTTTATCAGAAACGGAAATCTCTGTCGCCCTGCTCAATTTTTACGAGGCGTTCGCGTACAATCTCGCGCACTTTTTCTTTAGGGATATTATTTATTTCCTTTTCAATCATTTTTTCGCCGATTTCCTTTGTGTCGTCGCTTGCATAATCAAGTAAAAATTCTTTGAGCGTCATAAGAGCATTCGGATGGCAGCAGTTCTGAATCTGACCTGATTTGCAAAGGCTCATAAATCTGTCGCCGGTTCTTCCTTCTCTGTAACACGCCGTGCAAAAGGAGGGGATATAGTCGGCTCTCATAAGCCAGTTAACAACCTCGTCAAGCGTTCTGTTATCCGAAACATCAAACTGCTCAGTGTCGTGGGGTCTTTCTTTTTCTGCATAACCGCCAACGGAGGTTCTTGAACCGCCGCTAATCTGGCTGACGCCAAGGCGTATAATCTTTTCTCTTACTTTAGCAGATTCCCTTGTTGAAATAATCATTCCGGTGTAGGGAACTGCTATTCTTATGCAGGCTGCAATCTTGCAAAACATTTCATCGCTGAGCGAGTTATCAAAATCATCGGGGTCAATATCATCAGCGTGCTTAACTCTCGGAACGCTGATGGTATGGGGACCAACGCCGTGAACAGCCTCAAGATGTTCTGCGTGCATTAAAAGTCCGGCAAATTCATATTGATAGTTATCAAGTCCGAATAAAACACCTATTCCGACATCATCTATGCCGCCTTCCATAGCTCTGTCCATTGCCTCGGTGTGGTAAGCATAATTATGCTTTGGTCCGGTTGGATGGAGATATTCGTAGTTTTCTTTGTTATATGTTTCCTGAAAAAGAATATATGTTCCTATTCCTGCATCCTTGAGTTTTCTGTAATTCTCAACGGTTGTTGCAGCAATATTAACATTAACTCTTCTGATAGCCCCGTTTTTATGCTTGATTGAATAGATAGTTTTTATGCAGTCTAAAATGTATTCAATCGGGTTGTTAACGGGGTCTTCGCCTGCCTCAATGGCAAGTCTCTTGTGACCCATATCCTGAAGCGCTATAACTTCTTTTGCAACCTCTTCCTGAGTTAATTTCTTTCTCGGAATGTGCTTGTTTTTAAGATGATAGGGGCAGTATAAGCAACCGTTAACGCAGTAGTTAGAAAGATACAGAGGGGCAAAAAGAACAATTCTGTTTCCGTAAAAATCTTTCTTTATCTGTTCGGCAAGAGCATAAATCTCTTTTATCTTATCTTCATCATCGCATGCAAGAAGAACGCTTGCTTCTCTGTGAGTAAGCCCTTTTCTGAGTTCTGCCTTTTTAAGTATTTCGTCTATAAGCTTGGTGTCGTTTTTATGCTCATTTGCATATTTAACGGTTTCGAGGATTTCCTCGTGAGAAATGAATTCCTCTGCTTTCATTGAATTAACATCATATTTCATCTTTATAATCACCTCTGTCGACTATGATTTCACAGCCTGTTTTTTTAATTCTTTGTTTTAAACATTCAATGCACTGAGCAGCTTCGTCGCCCGTGCATATTTTGTTATCGTACAGTAAATAGTTCTTTTTTGCAAAGGAAGGTGAGAGATTCGGCATCAAAACATTTGCTCCTGCAAGAATGCCTTTCTCTCTTCCGTCGCCTTCGATTGTTCCGAGCGCAGTTGTTGCAGGTAAAAGAACGTTCGGAAGTGTTAGCCTTATTAACGATAGCATAAATGTTGTTAGCTCTGCACTTCCGTTTTCAAAATCCTTAAACGGAGTGTCTTTGTGGGAAATAAACGGACCTATTCCTACCATCTGGGGCTTAACCTGCATTAAAAAGAGCATTTCATCAGCTAAATTTTCAATCGTCTGATACGGCGAGCCAACCATAAATCCAACGCCGACCTGATAGCCGAGCGATTTCAAATCATCAATGCATTTAAGCCTTGTAAAGAAATCCATTTCCTTTGGATGCAGCTTGGAATAATGCTCAAAATCAGCGGTTTCATGGCGAAGCAAATATCTGTCCGCCCCTGCATCTTTAAGCGCCTTGTAGCTCTTATAAGAGCGTTCTCCGAGGGACAGGGTTATTGCACAGTCGGGGTGTTTGCTTTTTATTTCAGAAATAATTGAGCAAAGAACCTCGTCGGTGTAGTATCCGTCCTCTCCGCCCTGCAGAACAAAGGTTCTGAAACCAAGCTCATATCCATCGTTGGCGCAGCTTATAATTTCGTTTGGAGAAAGGCGGTATCTTTCTATGTTTTTGTTTGAACGCCTTATTCCGCAGTATAAGCAATCATTTTTGCAAATGTTTGATATTTCAATGAGCCCTCTTATATAAACCGTGTTTCCAAAAACCTTGTTACGAACCTCAAATGCTTGCTTTGTTAAATATTCTCTGCATTTATCACGGTTTTCAATCAGGGTTAAAAATTCTTTTTTTGAAAGCGCTCTTTCTCTTTCAAGCTTATCAACTAACGCCTTATACATTTGAAAAAGCTGCCTTTGATGAAACTCCGTCAATCTTGCCGATTTTTCCGCAAAGTGAATTTATAACATCCTGCTCGCCGTCAACAACAACGGTTATGCAGTTAATATCCTTCTTTGAATAGGGGATACCCATTCTTCCGATAATAATCTCTCTGTATTCACTGAGAACATCGTTAAGCGCATTAACGCCCTCCTGCTTTTCAACGATAATACCGATAACAGCAACTCTTGTTTCCATATCTTTCTCCTTTTCAAAAAAATAACTGCGCTCTGAGCGCAGTTAATATATTTTATAATAATATATCTGTCGTGCGCTTTCGGTCAGAATAAATCTTTCCGTCAGAACGCAGTTATTATAACATAAGATAATAACAATATCAAGCATAAGTATTTGCAAATTTATTTTTTTGCTTCATAAGAAGCAAAAAAGGTCACAAAGGTGACCTCTTTTCCCTTGGCAGGGGCAGAAGGACTCGAACCCTCGGCACGCGGTTTTGGAGACCGCTGCTCTACCAACTGAGCTATACCCCTATAAGCAACGAATAGATTATAACAAAAAGAATTATAAAATGCAATACTTTTTTTATTTTAAATAAAATAAAACGCCGACTGTTGAAGCCGGCGCGATTATGATTATTTATTTATGTCATGTTCTTTAATGTAGTTAACAACCTCGTCAACGGTTGTGAATGCGAGAGCTACCGTTGTGTCTGCTGCGCCGTAGTAGATTGCAATTCTGCCTGTTTCGGAATCTGCAAGAGCAGAGCAGGGGAAAACGACGTTTGGAACATCGCCGACGGTTTCATAAAGCTCGTGGGGAGCAAGAAGATAGCAGTCTGCTCTGTGAAGAACCTTCCATGGCTCGTTTTTATCAAGAATTGCCGCACCCATACTGTATGTAAAGCCGTTGCAGCTTGTTAAAACACCGTGGTAGAAAAGAAGCCAGCCTTCGTCGGTTTCAATCGGGGTCGGACCTGCTCCGATTTTAGTCATTTCCCAGAATTTTTCGGGCTTCATAACAAATCTGTATTTACCCCAGTATTCTAAATCCTTACTTTGTTGAATGAAAATATCTCCGTAGGGTGTGTGCCCTCTGTCACAGGGGCGAACCAATAAAAGGTATTCGTCATTTATCTTTTTAGGGAACAAAACGCCGTTTCTTGCTACGGGATAGGTTGCGTCTTCTTTTTGCTCCCAGCTCTTGAAATCCTCGGTTACGGCGATTCCGATTGTTGTTCCGTTTGGAGTCAGATTAACCCATGAAAGATAGTATTTTCCGTCTATTTCGCAAAGACGGGGGTCATATCCGTTGAAGATAACCTTTTCATCAAGCTCCCAGTGGATTGCGTCCTTGCTGAAGCCCGTAACGATATTATGATAACGGGTTCTGTCGTCAACTCTGAATACGCCTGCAAAACCGTCTTTAAAGGGTACTACAGCCGAGTTGAAAATACTGTTTGCAAAAAAGAGGCTGTCCCTTGTTATAATCGGGTTTTCGTTATATCGCCAAACAGGGTATCTGTATCCCTCGGGCTTTTCTTGCCAGGGGATGTTTTTAATCTTTTCTCCGATAATCTTTGCCATAGTGTTCTCCTTAGTCTTTTATTGTGATTGTTATTATATGGCTGCCTTTGTTATTCTTAAAGGCAACAAGAGCAGCTTCGTTTTCATATTTTTCAATAATTCTGTATTCATTGTCTGTTTCAAACGGTTTGTGAATATAGATAACAGTTTCGCTTTTGCCGTCTGAATCATATTCAAGCTTAAAGGTGTTGCTTATTCTGTTGTATCCATAAGACTTTATATCTCCGTCAACAGCAACCGGATGGGTTCGAGAAAGCATCGTCATAAGCGGTGAATCAAGGTCGTCGCCGTGGTAATCCCAATATATCTGCCCCCAGTGATTCTCATCAAAGAAATCAAGAAGCTCATATGCGTGGTTAAACCAAGATGTATCCTTATTATCACTGCAGCCTCCCCATTCGCCTACAACTACGGGGACTTCAAGCCTTAGCTGAGTTTCTCTCATCTCACCGAAAAATGCTTTAACACGCGACGCATTTGCGTATTGATAAAGCGGAGTGTCAACGGAAAAATCGTATGCGTGGGGGCCGAAGCATTGCTTTTCCTCGCGCTTTCCGTTAACTGTAATCGGCGGACAGGATTGTTTGACTCCACTGTTACAAATATAACTCTGCTCCATCATAATAATTCCGTTTTGAGTTACCTCTCTGATGGCAGCGGTTGTTTTGTTTAAAAACGGGGAATATTTTTCTCTGTCAAATTTTTCCTGAAGCGAGTCAATTTTATGAACAGCGTCCCTTATAACATTTCCGCCGACGCAGTCGAGCATATTCTTTGTGTCGCGCTTGATTAATGATTTAAAAAGCTTACCCCTGTTAATCTTCTTGTTTAGTAAAACTGTTTTAGAAACGCCTGTAACAAGGCGGGCAAACATTCTTTTGCTGTCAGACCCCGGGAAAGGTTCGTTCATAAGGTCAAAACCGAAAAGAGCAGGGGAGTTTTTATATCTGTTTGCAAGCATTTTCCATAGCTCGCAGTATCTGTCCTGCAGACCTATGCCGTTAACCTTATCGTTGTTCCAGAAATGGTCAAAGGATTTCTGAACCCACTTGCCGAGAAAATATCCGTCTGCCCAAACGAATATCGGCATTCTCGGTTTTGCGCCGTCGGTTATAACTGCCCAGGAGGGAGCGCCGTCGCCAACGCTTTTACCGTCGTTACCGGAATATAAATCCTGGTGCATATCAAGAAGAATATAAACTCCGTATTGCTCGGCAAGAGAAAAAATCAAATCAATTGATTTAAGGTAATCCTCGTTATATTCGCCCATATTCGGCTCAAGATTTTGCCAGGTTATTGCAAGTCGGATTATATCAAAACCATTTGCTCTGTATTTTTTAAAGAAATCTTCATCAAGATTATAGCGAAACTCTTTTTGATTTTGAAGCTTATCATCAATATTCATTCCGTTGAATATTCTTGTTCTGCCGTCTTCATCAATAAATCTGAGTTTACTTGTTGAAATACTGTTCAAGTTAACCCTCCTAACAAGTGTATAAAAATATTATAGTATAGCGCTATGTTTAATTCAACTCAATTTTGTTAATTAGTTGCAAAATATTGAATAATATTCTATAATATTTAAAAGATATGATGTGGAGCGTTAAAATGACTATTGAAAATGTAATGCGCGAGCTTGAAAAGAATGATATTAATTTTTCAGTTCGTGATTATGAAAAAGAAGAAGACTACTTAAAGCATGTATATTTATTTCCAAATGCGAAAAACCCAAATAACTGCAAGGTTCGCACGCTTGTTGTTAAATGTCCTAACGGACATAAAAATGTTGAATTGCAGTTTAACGACGAAGACGACGAATACGTCTTTAATGAAATGCTTTTCGGCGAATATTGCTTTGAGCTTTTTGACACCGATGATGAATATCTGATTGATGAAATACTCGGCAATATCTTTCAGGTTATTTCCGAGCAGCTTGTTATTATAATAATAAACGATTTGGATAAAAAGAGATGGGTATCCGACGCCTGTTATTCGCTTAACGACGAAGATAAAACATACGGCGAGCCTGCTTTTTTAAAGGCTCTTGAAAAGATTGAAAGACCCAAAACGATAATTGAAGAAAAGCTTTCAAGTCAAAAGCAATATGAAATTTATAGTTATAGTTCATATCAAAGAATTATTAAATAAAGAAACGGTGACAGAGGATAAACCTCTGTCACCGTTTTTTCTTATTTTCCCAAAAACATAAAGAATAATATAGCAAGTGCAAAAGCAATGGCAAAAATACTGCTTATAAGAAGCGTAGCACCGAGAACTCCGAGGATGAAAGGACGCCTTTCCTGCTTTGAAAGAGAGTCATCCTCCCACGGGTTCTTTTCTTTTTCTTCCTTGTTTGTATTTTTGTTATCCTTAAACTGATTGAATTTCGGAATTATAAGCGGCTGCCTTGAAACAGAGCTCATATCCGCAATTGTTCTTCCGTCATCGTCATCAAATTTCTTTTGCTTTTTGTTCATTTTTATTCCTTATTATTCTTTGTTTTCCTTAACATCATCATAAAGATGACAAACAACATAGTGTCCGGGTTCAATCTCCTTCTGCTCGGGAGCCTGATGTTTGCAAATTTCCATACAGTTCTTGCATCTTGTGTGGAATTTGCATCCCTCGGGCGGATTTGCAGGAGAGGGGATTGAGCCTTCAAGAACGATTCTGTTCATCTTAATGCTCGGGTCGGGAATCGGAATTGCCGAGAAGAGCGCCTTTGTGTACGGATGAAGCGGATTCTTGAATATATCTTCGGTTTCACCATATTCAACGAGATTTCCGAGATACATAACGCCGACAGTGTCGGAAATATGTTCAACAACCGAAAGGTCGTGGGAAATAAAGAGATAGGTTAGTTTATATTCTTCCTGAAGGTCTTTGAGAAGGTTGATAATCTGTGCCTGAATTGAAACATCGAGAGCCGAAACAGGTTCGTCGCAAACAACAAATTCAGGGTTAAGCGCAAGCGCTCTTGCAATACAGATTCTCTGACGCTGACCGCCTGAAAATTCATGGGGGTATCTGTCCTTATGGAAGGGCTGCAGTCCGCAGTTATCCATAACCTTATCAATGTAATCGTTGAATTCAGCCTTAGGAACAAGCTTGTGTTCTCTTACAGCTTCACCGATGATTTCTCCAACAGGTAAACGGGGCGAAAGTGAGGAAAACGGGTCCTGGAAGATAATCTGCATCTTTGTTCTGTGTTCATGAAGTTCTTTAGCGTTTAAGTCATAAACCTCTTTGCCGTTGAAAAGAACCTGACCTGCGGTTTTCTCACCTGAAAGACGAAGAATTGTTCTTCCAGTTGTTGTTTTACCGCATCCCGATTCGCCAACAAGACCCATAGTTGTTCCTCGTTTAAGGTTGAACGTAACGCCGTCAACAGCCTTAACATAACCCTTAACCTTGGAAATCATTCCGTCTTTAATCGGGAAATACTTTTTTAGAGCATTAACCTGAAGAATGTACTGCGGGTCGTATTCAATAGGAGTGTAGCCTGTATCAAATTCGTTTTTCTTACTCATTTATGCTTCCTCCTTATCATAATATCTGTAGCAGCTAACCTTATGGGTTGGTGAAATGCTCACTTCACACGGATATTCGCCGTCACATTTATCAACGCACATTTCACATCTGTCTTTAAAATAGCAGTAGTTGGGCATATTAATCGGATTCGGAACTTTGCCGGGGATTGAGTAAAGCTTGTCAACCTTTTTGCCGACAACGGGCTTCGATGCCATAAGACCGATTGTATAGGGGTGGCAGGGATTTTCAAAAATCTCTTTTGCCGTTCCTTTTTCGATAACCTTTCCCGCATACATAACAACAACGTAATCAGCCATTTCAGCAATAACGCCGAGGTCGTGGGTTATAATCATAATTGAAGAATTAATCTTATCCTTAAGGTTTCTTAAAAGGTCGAGAATCTGAGCCTGAATTGTTACATCAAGTGCAGTTGTGGGCTCGTCGGCAATAATAAGCTTAGGGTTGCAGGCAAGAGCCATTGCAATCATAACTCTCTGACGCATACCGCCTGAAAGCTCGTGGGGATACATCTTATAAACGCCTTCGCTGTTCGCAATGCCAACCATTTCAAGAAGCTCGATTGACCTTGCCTTGATGTCCTCCTTTGTTTTATCCTTGCCGTCGTGAAGTTCAATAACCTCATCAAGCTGAGCGCCGATTCTGAAAACAGGATTAAGGCTTGTCATAGGCTCCTGGAAAATCATTGAAATGAAATTACCTCTGAGCTTCTGCATAGCTTCAATCGGAGTTTTTGTAATATCGTATGCCTTGTCGCCGAGATTGAGGCGGATTTCACCGCTTACAATCTGACCCTGAGGACGCTGAAGAAGCTGCATAACCGAAAGGCTTGTTACGCTCTTTCCGCATCCTGATTCGCCAACAACGCCGACTGTTTTTCCGAGCGGTACCTCAAAGGTAACGCCGTCAACAGCTTTGACAGTTCCAACGTCGGTGAAGAAATGAGTGTGTAAATCGTCTATTTCAAGCGCATTTGCCGAGTTATGCATATTGGTTAAATATTCGCTTTCGGGAACATTCTTGCGCTTATATTTTTTTTCAAATTGATTGGTTATCTTTCTGTTTGCTTTTGCAATCTTTCGGGATTCGCGAGCGGAAAGATAGCCTTCACTTTTTTTCTTTGCCATTATTCCGCCTCCTTATCTCTTCATCTTCGGGTCAAATGCGTCTCTTAAACCGTCGCCGACAATGTTGAAGGCAAGAACAGTTAAAAGAAGAAGCACGCCTGCAGGAATCCAGATGAACCAGTAGTTTGTTAAAACGAAGGTATCGTTTACGTCATTGATAATATTACCCCATGAAGCAAACGGGAAGCGAACGCCGAGTCCGAGGAAGGAAAGGGTTGCCTCTGTTATAATCGTGCTTCCGAGACCCATTGTCATAGTAACAATAAGCTGGGGGATAACATTTGGAATTAAGTGTTTGAAAATCCTTCTTGAAACTCTTATTCCCGTTGCCTCTGTTGCAGTCATAAATTCCTGTTCACGAAGCGAAAGAATCTGACCGCGAACCAGTCGGGCAATGCCGGGCCATCCGAGGAAACCGAGAATAAGCATCAGGTAGAGCATTCTCGTCGAGGAGCTTAGATTTGCAGCGTCCATTGCAGCACCGAGAATAATGATAATCGGCATTGACGGAATACAGTAGAATATATCAACTATTCTCATAATGATTTCATCAACCCAGCCGCCGCAGTAACCTGAAATACCGCCGAGGATTACGCCGAGAACTGTTTCTATTATAACAACAATAAATCCGATTATAAGGGAAACACGGCCGCCGTACATCAGACGGGTGAGCATATCCATTCCGTTTCTGTCTGTTCCGAGCCAGTGCTTGGCAGATGGGGAAGAATAGGTGTCAAAAACTCTTGTTCCTGTTTTCTGCTTAACATCATAGGTGTTTTTTGAAGCGTCGAAGGAAAGCATATATTCTGCTTCATTTCCCTCAGCATCGGTGTATTTAAAGGATTTATCGCTCTTTTCAACGGAAGCGATAAGAAGAGTTTTAAAATCTCTTGAGAAAAATACGTCGTTCATAACGGCTTTAACGATATACTGGCTTACATAAGCAATTTCCTTGCCGTCCTGTATAACAACACCGTCGTCGTTGAGAATGTATTTTTGACCGTCGCTTGTAAACTCTGATTTTCCGTTTGCGTGAGCTAATAAAGCGTTATAGGTAAAATCAAAAGAGAATGTTGAATCCTTGGTTGAAGCGTTAACAAGCTCTTTGCTTCCGAGACCTATAACCTTGCCGCCTGAAGATACTATGAATAAATTATCATTAATCTTCTTAAGTTCGTAGTTAATATTGTTGTAAACGAATTTATCGTTGCCCCTCATAAAATTAAGAAGTGACTGAGCCTGAACAGGGCCCTTGAAAAGCTCTTCGTCGCCAACGCTGTATCTGTATTCCGTGTTATATAAAACACCTGCATAATCCTTTTGTCTTTCGTCAATACGATAGAACTTCTGGTCCTGTGCATAAGGAGTAACAAGACCGCCAACGAAAGAGAAGAGGAACATAGCAAGAAGAATTATAAGTCCCGTAACAGCGAGTCTGTTTCTGAAAAACCTTTTAGCAACGAGTGCGCCGGGTGAAAGAACCTTAACTCTTCTGTCATCATTAAGAGAATACTGCTCTTTGTTTTCGGAAGGCTTAGTATTATTTATTTCGCTCATTTTTCTTCTCCTTCCTTAAGATATTCTGACTCTTGGGTCAACAACAGCGTAAAGAACGTCTGAAATAAGGTTGCCAAGAAGGGTTAAAACAGCCATAAACACGAGATAGAACATTGAAAACGGAATATCTCCCGAAACCATTGATTCATAAGAGGTAAATCCTATACCGGGAAGGCTGTAAAGTGTTTCTGTTATAAGTGCGCCGGCAAAAAGTCCCGGAAGGGAACCGCCAACGATTGTAACTATCGGAATAAGTGTGTTTCTGAAAGCGTGGTGGTAAATAACCTTCTTTTCGGAAAGACCCTTTGCTCTTGCAGTTCTGATATAGTCTGCATTAAGAACCTCAAGCATATTCGTTCTTGTATATCGCATAAGCGAACCCATGCTAACAACAACAAGAGTAATTATCGGCAAAACAAGGTGGTGTGCTTTATCAAAGAACTGACCCGCAGCAGAAAGCTGATTATAGTTTCTTCCGACAAGTCCGTATAAGTCAAACCATTTAAGTTTAACCGAGAAAACGAGTTTCAGCAGGGAAGCGAAGAAGAATGTCGGAAGCGATATACCGGCGAGCGCAATGATTGAAATTATGTAGTCGCTCTTGCTGTACTGTTTCGTTGCAGCAATGATTCCGAGAGGAATTGCGATAATGATTTCAAGAGCAAATGAAATAAGACCCATAACGAACGAAAGCCAAACAGTGTCGTTGAACTTTTCAATAACGGGAACAGTCCATTTCCAGCTGTCGCCGAAATTACCTCTGAGCATCTGACCAACCCATGAGAAGAAGCCGGTGATAATCCCTTTATCCATATTATACATTGCAGTCAGTTGCGTCATCCATTCATCGTAGCTCTTTGAACCGGGCTGCATTGATTTCTGACGAGCCATATTTTCAATATACGAGGTCGGCAGACAGCGCATCAGTGCATAGATAATAAATGCAACAAAGAAAAGAATAACAACTGAAAGCAGAAGTCGTTTAATTATAAACTTGCGCACAAGTTTAACCTCCTTTTTTCAAAACAGAAATATCTGTAAATCATAATTATAATGTGTTTGCTTATACACATCGTTAAACCATTTAAACATTTTTTCAGCAGGGTATACCCGTCTGAATAACTTAGCGATATGTATAAACGATTTAATCCTTTAGAGTACTAAAGCAAGATTGATAGACTTTAACTTGGGCAGACAGGTTGCCCCATCTGCCCAAGCATTAAAATCAATTCAAATATATTAATACTTAGTTAAGTTCAATATTCTGAATTTCAGCATACCAGTTATAGTATGTTGTGATGTCGGGAGTAACTGTTTCCATGTTAACTCTCTCGGTTGAGAAGATAATAGCGTTCTGACGCTGGTAAACAGGAACCTCAACAGCCCAGTCAACAATGATGTCAAGACAAGCCTTATACATCTGCTTTCTGTATGACTGATCCATTGACTTACGAGCATCAAGGATGAGCTTATCAAGCTCTTTGTCAGCGATATCATACATATAGTTTGAACCGCCGGGCTCGCCTTTGCCGTCAATACCTGAGTAGTAAACCTGATACATATCCGGATCAGGTGTTGCACCCCAAGCTGCGCACCACATCGGAACCTGGTCGGACTCAAGTCCGGTCCAGAGGTCTGAAGAGTTAGCAAGGTCTTTAACATTAAGCTTAATGCCAATCTTCTTAAGTGCGTCTGAAGCAAGGTTAAGCATCATAAATGCCGGGTGGTCTCCGGAACCGTCTGCAGGAATCCATACTTCGTATTCCATTGATGCGCCCTTAGCAGGAGCTGTAACTTTACCGTCTTTAACAGTGTAGCCTGCCTTCTCGAAATATCCGAGAGCAGCCTTAAGAGCAGCTTCTTCTTTAGCTGCGTCATCCATATCAGAAGTATAAATATCCTTACCGTTTACATCCTTTGAGAATGCGATAGCATAGTCAGCGTCTGTCTTCTGAGGAGCAGCCCAAGATGTGTTTGAAATAGGATAGTTAATAACTTCTGCAGCGTCGCCGTAGTATGAGTCAACAGAAACATCACGGAAAAGTGCGTAAACTGTTGCAAATGCCTTACGAAGAGCCTTTGATTCTTCAGAATCAATCTTACCGTCAACATTAACAGCTTTAGCGCTGATACCAAGGTAACCGTAACCGAGGTTGTCAACTGTGTTTGTTGTAATCTTGTCGCCAGTGATTTCGCCGTTGCTGTTCTGAGCAGCAATAGCCTTTGCAGTGTCAAGTGAGAAGGAAGGATCAGTTATATCAATTGTTCCTGTTGATACACCGTTGAGCTTATCCTTATCATTTGATTCTTTAAACTGCATATTCTTGGTCTTAGGAGCACCAAGATAGTAGTCATCGTTAGCAGTGAAGTAAATGGTTCCGTTTTCAAATTTCTCGAATTTGTACGGACCTGCGCCCATAGGCTGAGTTGTCTTTGCTCTTACGGTTGAAAGGTCACCCTTTGTGAAACCGAACTGATTCTTGTCATAGTCATACTTAGCCTTGTCACCGTAGTAGTGAAGGGGAGCGATTGTAACGCCGAGCTGATAAATAGCAGTAGCGTCAACTTCGGTAAGAGTAACGCGAAGAGTGTTTTCTCCGGTCTTCTTAATGCCTTCGATGTGGTCAACAGATTTGCCTGTTTCAATACCCTTTGAATATGTTGCATAATTTTCCATCAAAGAATAGATTGAAGAATCAGCCTTCTCTGTTTCAGCAGCTGTTGCAATGTCGCCGTCATAAGCTTTTTTGATTTCTTCCCAGAAATCAGCGGTTGTTGCATCTTCCTTAAGCTCGTAGCCCCAGTTTTTTGCGCAAGCAGCAACTGTGTCTTCAGCAGCATTGTAGCCGTTGTTTTTGCAGTAATCAACGATTGTCTGAGCAAAAGCTGCGCCCGTTGCGTCGAGCTCTGTCCAGAAAGCCTTCTGAGTCTCTTCATCCCAAAGCTTGAAGTCTTTGTTATCCTGACCTGCTTCAATAAGAAGCTCATAGAGCGGCTTCATACCTGAACGGTAGTCTTCCATACCCTTAATCGGGTTAGCGAAGAAGGTTGATGAGCCATCGTATGTAGGATCAGCAAGAACATACATTGAGAAGATAACGTCGTCAACTGTGAGTTTTTCACCGTCTGAGAACTTGATGTCGTCGCGAAGCTCGAAATCATAGTCAACGGTTCCGTCCTCATTAGTTGTGATTGTAAGGTCAGCGGGTCCGTTATACTTATAATCTTTGCCGTTATAAGTACGGGTTTCGCCGGTCTTACCTTTCTCAACAACAGCACCCTGACGGTCTGTTCCGAGAAGTGTAACAGAGGTCATTGTAGCAACGTCCTGGTCGTAAGCAGTTTCAGCGAAGAACGGTGAAAACTTACTTGAGAAGTTTGAATAACCTACAACTAAAGGCTTGTCGTTGTTAGCCTTTTTGCCCGAACAACCTGCAAATACTGCAACTATAAGTGCAAGTGAAAGAGCAATTGCAAGAATTTTTTTCATTTCTTTTTCTCTCCTTTTATTATTTTTTAGGCTTTCAGCCATCCCGCTTTTATTAATAATATCACGGTTAAATACCATTAATAATAAGCAGGAAAGAAATGACATTCTTATATTTCCATCCACTTAAGCGAGGCAACAAATCTGCTCGTCGCAAAAGCGAAAAAGAAAACAAATAGTTTGAATGCGAGATATGATATGCAGGCAACAACCTGATTATCAAATCCGTTTGTTATTATGAATATAAGCGAACAAATAAAACCGATTGCCGAAGCAATTGCAATTCCCATAGAAAAAGGGGAGAGCTTATTAAAAGCGGTTTTATAAATGTATTCCTTAATCCTGTATCCTTTTGAAAATAGTCTGAAGGAATTATAACTGTAAGCAAAAAGCATTGCAACTTCGGCAATATAGGGAATTATAACATAAAAGGTGTTGTTCATTCCTGCGGCATTTATGCAGCCCGAGCCGATAACTGCTGCTATCAGAATAATATTGAATATCCACGCCTTTATATAGACGCTTTTTATTCTTTCGGGCAAATCATCAATAGAAAAATATCTGCCTTTATAAACGTATTTGCCGTTTTCATCAAGCTTGTATTCATTAAGATACCGGCTTTTCTTAGAATATTTCATTATTCAATACCCGTTAAATCAAAATTTTCAAGCCAGTTGTTTGCCTTTTCGCAAACGCCCTTCAAGCAGCTTTCTTCAAACGGACTTTGAATGTCCGCGTTTTTAAGAAGCTCGGTAAACACCTTGCTTCCGCCCTGCGAGGTATATGCCATATAGTGCTTCCAGGCGTCGTCGGGGTCATTCTGAAGCATTGCCCAAAATTCAAGTGCAATTGTTTGCGCAAGGCAGTAATCAATGTAGTAAAACGGGAAGGAATAGATATGATGCTGTCGTTGCCATCCTTCACCGTCTGCATAAAACGGAATATCGCCGTCAAGTTTAAGCCACGGCATATACACACCGAGAAGCTCCTTCCAAACAGCGTGTCTTTCCTTCGGCGTCATATCGGGCTTTTCAAAAACAATGTGCTGGAAATGGTCAACCATAGTTCCGTAAGGAATAAAAGTTATTGCGCCCGAAAGATGCGAATAGAAGAATTTTCTGCTGTCCTCACCGAAAAACTCTTTTGCAGCTTTCCATGCAAAGAATTCCATACTCATCGAATGAACTTCACACGCCTCAAGAGTGGGCGCAACTGTTTCAATCGGAATTCTATTTCTGTTTAGCCATGCCTCAAAAGCATGTCCTGCCTCGTGGGTAACAACCTCAACATCGCCGCTTGTTCCGTTGAAATTAGCAAATATGAACGGAACCTCGTACGCAGGGAATTCTGTGCAGTATCCGCCGGCTTCCTTGCCATCCGTTGAAAGAAGGTCAAGAAGCTCGCCGTCCACCATAGTTCTGAAAAATTCGCTTGTTTCAGGAGAAAGCTCATCATAAAACCTTGAAGCGGTTTTAACTATATCGTTTGCCGTTCCTTTCGGAATCGGGTTTCCGCTTCTGAATGATAAAGCAGCGTCGGCAAATGAAAGGGGATATTCCTTGCCGAGTCTTTCAGCCTGTGCGCGATAAATCTTATCGGCAACGGGAACAAGGTATTTAACAACGCTATTTCTGAAAACCTCAACATCCTCTTTGGTGTAGCAGTTTCTTCCCATTCGATAGTAGCCGAGCTGAGTATAACCGCCGTAGCCGAGGGCTTTTCCCATTTCGTCACGAAGATGAACAAGTTTATCATATATTTCATCAAACTTCGCTTGATTGTCCTTATACCATTTTCCTTCGGCTTTCCATGCATTAAGCCTTATCTCATCATTCTTGTCGTTTTTAAACGGAGTTAACTGCGAAAGGGTATAGGTTTTTCCCATAAAGGGAATACTTGCGCTTGCAAGAAGCTTTTCGTATTCCTGAGTTAAATCATTTTCCGCCTGAAGCTGCGGTATTATTTTCGGTGAAAATGTTTTTAGCTCTATTTCCGCATTTATGAAAACTATATCGCCGTATTCCTCGGCAAAGTCCTCTTTGAATTTGCTTTTCAGCATTGCGTTTGTCCAGAGCTGCAGGTATTCCTGAATTTCGGGAAAGGCTGCGTTCCAGAATTTAACCTCGTTGTCGTAATACTCGTCCCTTGTGTCGATTGAATGTCTGACAGTTGCAAGATTTGAAAGGGTTTCAAATTTCTTTGCAAGCTCCTGATATTCGAGAAAGACAGCTTTAGCTTCGTTGTATGAAACAGCTTCTTCCAATTTCTTTGTTAATTTCTTAACACTTTCGATTATTTCATCTTTATTCGGTCTTTTGTATTCAAACTCTGAAAATTTCATAAAACAAACTCCAAGTTGTTTTTTTGTATAAAAAACTATTGTAATTATATCATAATTAACAAATATTTCAATAATTTTTTCAAATTTTTATATATTTATACACATATATAAATTTTGTCGTTAATCAAAAAATCGGGGGCTGTGAAGCCACGCAATAAAAAATATTGCATTTTTTCACAGCCCCTTGTATGCCGATTTTTTGTTTTATTTAACTTTTATTTCATTTCCTTTATCTTCGATTTCGATTAATCTGACTCTTTCAAAATCTGTTTGATTAGGCGAATGGAAGGTTAAATATAGCTTATTATCTGCATCAAATATCATTCCGTGTCCGCCGTCATCTGTGATAATCGGATAAAGGTGTTCAAAGTTTTTGTTTAGCTTTCCGTCTTTGAAGCGAACAAGCGCCTCAACATAGGTGTGTGCGATGAAGGTTGACCATATCATAAGAAGTGTTCCGTCTTTCGTTCTGTACATAAACGGTCCGTCGGTTATGTAGTGCTCGCCTTCGTGCTTTTTATCAGCCCAATAAGGCGATGAACCGCTGAACAGGGTAACAGGCTCGGAAATTCTTTCTTTTAAATCATCGCTGAGCCGAGCAAAACAAACAGTTCCGTCAATTATCTGCGTATGCTCGTGACAAAAAACAATGTATGGCTTGCCGTCTTCTATGTAGAGTGTTCCGTCGAGGCTTTCCCATTCGTACGGGGTAACGGCTCCGTCACTGTGCAAAACAAAAGGACCCAAGGGGTTATCTGCTTTGAGAATATATGTTCCTCTGAGCTTGTTTGGCTTCGTAAAGGTTGCAAGCATATAATATGCGCCCTTGTATTTATGCACCTCCGGCGCCCAGTTAACTTCGGTATCAAGACCGTGTTCAACTGAATTGAAGCACTCCTGCGGTTCACTCCAGTTCATTAAATCAGTTGAGGTATAAACATCAAAGCCTGCGGTATGTATGCCGAAATGGGCGGCTCTTGTTCCGTAGAGGTAATATATTCCGTTTTCACTGAATATAAAAGGGTCTCTGATATTAATATCTTCGCATCTCAAATTATTTTACCTCATCAATAATTATTATTCTGTTGAAAAATTGTTCTCTTGCTTCAAGCGGTATACCAACATTTTTAAGATATGCGCCGCTCTTGATAATCTTCTGATTGTTGAATTCAAAAGAATAAATTTTCCCGTCGTCAAGTCCGTCTATGAAGAGCGGAATGCTCTTTTTAAAGCATCTTGTGTTAACCGACGCAATGAATAAAACTGCTTTGCTCTTATCTTCGTTAACATAAATATCTGCTGATATTTCATCTTTATCAATGTTAAGAAGTCGGTATAAATCGCCAAACTGAACAATGTTTCTGATACTCTTGTAAAAGCGGATTTTTTCCTTCGACAGTTCCATATCCTCTTGCGAGTATTTAAGCATATTTCCGCCGAGGGAAAGCGAACCCCTCATTGCAACATGAAATCTGAATTCGAGAGGAGTATTCCTGTTATATCCCTCAGTATCCGTAACCCACGCCCTCATAGCCTTAACCGGTCGGGTAAGAGTGTAGCCGTTTTGAATAGCAAGTCTGTCGATAGCGTGGGTGTTGTCGCTCGTCCATATCATATAAAAATGCCTGAAGGCGCCCCAGTCGGCTCTTCCGCCGCCTGACGAACAGCATTCAAATTGAACATCGGAGTGTTCAGCCTTAAGCCTGTCTACAAGGTCGTAAACCGCCTTAGTATGAAGATACCAAAGCATTTTTGGGTTTTCAAGATTTTCGCATCCTGTTTCCGAGAAAGGACGGTTCATATCCCATTTGATATATTTGATATTATGATTTGAAAGTAAATCATTCAAACAATTATAAATGTATTTCTGAACCTCGGGCTTAGTCATATTTAAAACAAGCTGATTTCTGAGTTCACTCGGTGTTCTTGTGTCGTAATGATAAGTCCAGTCGGGATGAGCGCGGTATAAATTGCTGTTGGGGTTAACCATTTCGGGTTCAACCCAGATTCCGAAATCCATTCCGCAATTGTTAACATTTTGTATAAGCTCGTCAAGTCCGTTCGGAAATTTCTCTTTGTTAACAAACCAGTCTCCGAGACCTGCGTGGTCATCATTTCTTTCGCCGAACCATCCGTCGTCCATAACGAAAAGTTCAACGCCGACCTTTGCAGCCTTTTCGGCAAGTCTGCTCTGCTCGGCAGTGCTGACGTTAAAATACGTTGCCTCCCAAGAATTATATAAAACGGGCAGGGGAGTTCTGGCGAAATTTTTCGGAAATACGTGATTTATAGCAAAGCGGTTAAGTGTTCTTGACATTTCGCCGAAGCCCTGAGTTAAACCAAAATGAATTTTCGGAGTGTCAAATACCTCTCCGCCTTTAAGGTTATACTCAAAATCAAAGTCATTAAGACCAATTCCGACTCGCGTCTTTCCGTATAAATCTCTGCTTGCTTCAACTTTGAAGTTGCCGCTGTATTCAAGGACTGCAAAATAAACGTTTCCGCTCTTTTCATCGGCGTTCTGATATGCAACAAACTGAGGAGAATTAGTGTGGGAGCTTGTTCCTTTTCTGCTTTCATAGATAAGCGTTCCGCCATCAAGAAGCGTTTCGGTCTGAGTAAATTCCGCGCCCCAAGAACCATTGGTATTTCTGAATTTATAAGGCTTGACTCCGGGCAGGGAAAATTCACCGCTGAAAAGCTTTTCAAAAACAATATCGTCGCATCCGCTGTTTTTTACCGTTATCCATTTTGTAACAATATCCGAATCGTCATAACAAAGATAATTAAGAATAATTTCAAGCGGATAGTGTTTATCTTTAAACTTAAATTCAAGCCTGTTTCCGTCAATATTATATCCGTTATAGTCAAGAGAAATCTCTCGGCAGCCGTCTGAAAATCTTGCCTTTATATCGACATTGCGATACATAGTCAGTCCGAAAGGCGAGCATTCCTGACATATGCCGTCTAAATCAGTGTGGTTTGAATTTATAAATCCGTTGTATTCGGGCATATAGTCCTCAACAAGGCACGGTTTGCCCCAGTGAAAGAACCGGTTTGTTCCGTTTTTATCCGTTCCGATAACATAATGAAAGGAATTTGTTTGAATAATGAATATATTGTTTTGATTGATAATTGACATATTTTACTCCAAATCTTGATTTTTTTTACGGTTTGTTGTATCATAAAACTAACATAACAGAATGTCAAGAAAAAATATACACTATTTATCATTTTATTTGTTAGGAAAATTACTATGATTGAAAATTTTAAAAACTTTACACCCTATATTAATCCCGAAGACCCGCTGAGCGTGTGGCTTGTGGGTGAAACCTACTGCGATAAAACGTTCAAAATATATCGTGAATGCTCGGATATGACTGCGCTTGAATATATTATCGACGGAACGGGTACTCTTGATATTGAGGGTCAGCATTTAACCCCGTCAAAGGGAGACGTTTACTTCCTGAGAGAGGGAACCCACCATAAATATGAAGCAGATGAGTTTAATCCGTGGCATAAGCTCTGGATTGTTTTCTACGGCGATTTTGCTAACGCACTTATTGAAAACTATATGCCTAAGAATACATATCATTTCAGGAATTGCGCCGTTAAATCATATTTTGAAGAGATTTATAAAATTTCAACGAGCGATTATCCCTATGATATTATGGTTAATAAAATAACCGTTCAGCTGCTTAAAATTTTTATGTATCTTCGTGATATGTCGAAATTTGACACAGAAGGTCTTGCTGAGGTAATTAAAAAATATCTTGACGAATCAATAGAGGATGATTTCAATCTTGATAAGCTTTGCCAGCAGGTTAACTATTCAAAGAACTATGTTATTAATGTTTTTAAGGATAAATATAATATAACACCTTATAAATATTTTATTGACAGGAAGATAGAGGTTTCAAAATCATATTTAACCCACACAAATGTCAGCATCGGAGAAATTGCAAAGCTTCTTCACTATGCCGACCAGCAGTATTTTTCAACTGTCTTTAAAAACTCGCAGGGAATATCTCCTCTTAAATTCAGAAGGCTAACAAGAAAATAAAAATATATCATATAGTGATAATTCAAAAAATGAACGTGATTTTTTCTCGTTCATTTTTATTTTATTTGTGATAATCTTAATATGTTGAAACTATACAAATACATAATGATAGGAGATAATTATGGAAAACATTGTTAATCCGCCAAAAAAAGATGAAAAATATGTTAAGCCCGGCGAGTTCATACTATATCTGATTGCCGTATTTTTCTACACAACAATGACAGGTATGATAGGTTCATACAGAAACAATTATCTTGTTGATGTTCTGAAAGTTCCGTCGGGTCAGGTTTCGCTGTATAACACGCTTATCAGCGTTATTCCTTTTGTTCTTAACTTCTTCATCGCCATGTATATTGACGGAAGGAAAATGGGGAAAAACGGAAAATTCAGACCCCTTGCATTAATTGTTGCAATCCCTCTCGGAATAGTTCTCGTTCTTAGTTTCTGGACGCCGCCGGGACTAACGGGAACAATTCTTCTTATCTATTTAACAACTGTTGCAGTTGCATGGTCAATTTTAACCCACTTCGGAAATACTGTTAATATGGTTGCAGTTGTTATGACTCCGAATATGAAAGAGCGCGACACGGTTATTTCTTTCCGAGGCATCTCATCCGCAATCGGTAATTCAGCACCGCTTGTTATCGTTCTTGTTATTGCAATCTTTGTTGAGGATTTAGGCACACAGTATATAATCGGCGCGGCACTTTGCGGAGTTGTTGGAATTATTTCAATGCTCCTTGGTATGAAAGCCGTTCACGAAAGAGTTGCATACACAGCAGAGAAGAAAAATCCGCTTGTTGGTTTTAAGGATGTTTTAGTAAACAAATATGCATGGGTTATTATTGTTTCGGATTTTCTTAAAACCTTTAGAAACATTGCCACTTATATGGGAGTATTCCTTGCCGCAGCGCTTCTCGGAAGTCCGTCAAAATTCCTCCTTTTCGGATTGCCGACGGGAATAGGAACGGCAGTCGGTATGCTTTTAATCAATTTCCTTTTAAAAAAATTCAATTCAAAAGTTCTTTATATTGCAAGCGGTATTTATTCTGTTATTATAAACACTTTAGCGTTTGCAGTCGGATACATCTATTTCAAAACAGGAAATTCTGTTTTACAGATAGTTTTTGTTATATTCCTGTTCTTAATCGGACTGCAGTTCGGCGCGTCGAACCTTCTTCCGACAATGTTCCAGGCGGATGTGCTTGAAGATATTGAGCTTAAAACAGGCAAAAGACTTGACGCCTCACTTCCGTTTGTTATCGGCATCGGAACAATGATTAGCGGAACTATTGCAAACGCACTTGCGCCGAGAATACTTTATGATGATGTAACAACAGGTTATAAGTCGATAATCGGTTATATTCCGGGGTTGGAAGATGCTTCTCAGCAGTCGTTTGAAACAAAGGTCAGGCTTTTATTCTTCTATACAATATTCCACGGTCTTATGATGTTTCTTGCAGGTGTTCCGTTCTTCTTCTATAAGCTGACCGGAAAAACAAAAGAGGATATGCATAATGCAGTTATTGAACAGAGAAAGAAATTTGAAGAAAATAATTAAATATTGATATACTAACACAGGATAGCCAAAAGTTATCCTGTGTTTATTTATAGTTGTTCTTGACATTTTAATACAATATATTGTATAATTGCTGAGTATGTATACTTTTTATAGGAGGTATCATTTTGGCTAAAAAGGCGTACGGAAACGAAAGCATCGTATCCCTTAAGGGAGCAGACAGAGTCAGAAAAAGACCTGCCGTAATCTTTGGTTCAGACGGAATTGAGGGCTGCGAGCATTCGATTTTTGAGATAATGAGTAACTCAATAGACGAGGCAAGAGAGGGCCACGGTAACAAGATAATCATAACCCGTTATCTTGACGGTTCTGTTGAGGTTCAGGATTTCGGTCGCGGAATTCCCGTTGATTATAATAAAAATGAAGATAAGTATAACTGGGAGCTTCTTTTCTGCGAATTATACGCGGGCGGAAAATATGATAACGGCGGTGATAACTACGAATTTTCGCTCGGATTAAACGGTCTCGGTCTCTGTGCAACTCAGAATGCTTCCGAGTATATGGACGCAGAGATTAAGTCGGGAGGATTTAAGTATAATCTTCATTTCGAGCATGGAGAAAATGTCGGCGGCTTACAAAAGGAGCCATACGGAAAAAGGGGCGACACCGGAACAAGAATCAAATGGAAACCGGACTTACAGGTGTTTACTGATATTAATGTTCCCGTCGAGTATTTTCAGGAAACTATCAAGCGTCAGGCGATAGTAAACGATTCTATTACCTTCATTTTCAAAAATCAGATAAGCTCATCAAACTTTGAAAAATTTGAATACTGCTATGAAAACGGAATTCAGGATTATGTTAAGGAGCTTGCAGGAGAAAAAGCGTTTACTACACCTCAATACTGGGAATGCGAACGAGTCGGACGCGACAGGGAAGACCTTGATGACTATAAGCTGAAAATTAAAGCAGCGCTTTGCTTCTCGCTCAACAATCAGCTTAAAGAATACTATCATAATTCAAGCTTTCTCGAGCATGGCGGAGCGCCGGAGAAGGCTTTCAGAAGTGCGTTTGTTAATCAAATAAACGCTTATTTAAAATCGTCAAATAAATTCAACAAAACCGATTCTCAGATAAGCATTCAGGATGTTGAGGAATGCGTTATTTTCGTTGTTTCCTCATTTTCAACTCAGACCTCGTACGAAAACCAAACGAAAAAAGCCATAACGAATAAGTTTATTCAGGAGGCAATGACTGATTTCTTCAGAAAACAGCTTGAGGTTTATTTTATTGAAAACAAGATGGACGCCGATAAGATTGCCGAACAGATGCTTATCAATATGCGTTCAAGAGTTAAGGCTGAAAAAACGAGAAAGAATCTGAAAACAACTCTGCAGTCAAAGGTTGATATGACTAACCGAATTCAGAAATTCGTTGACTGTCGTTCCAAGGATGTTTCCGAAAGGGAAATATTTATCGTTGAGGGTGATTCGGCGCTCGGCGCCTGCAAACAGGCAAGAGACGCTAATTTTCAGGCTCTTATGCCTGTAAGAGGTAAAATTCTTAACTGCCTGAAATCCGATTACGATAAAATATTCAAGAGTGATATTATAACAGATTTAATAAAAGTTCTCGGCTGCGGCGTTGAGGTTAAAAGCAAGGCGGCAAAGGATGTTACTCTTTTTGATATGGACGCACTGAGATGGAATAAGATTATGATTTGTACCGATGCCGATGTTGACGGCTTCCAGATAAGAACTCTGATTTTAACTATGATTTACCGTCTTATGCCAAAACTCATTGAAGAAGGCAAGGTCTATATAGCAGAGTCTCCTCTCTATGAGGTAACCTGTAAGGACCAAACCTATTTTGCCTACAACGAAATTGAAATGGATTCAATAAAGGCGGAAATCGGCGATAAGCCATACACTGTTCAGCGTTCAAAAGGTCTTGGTGAAAACGAGGCTGAAATGATGAATTTAACAACTATGAATCCTGCAACAAGAAGATTAATCAAGGTTACGCCCGATGATGCTCAGGAAACGTCGAAATTCTTTGATTTGCTGCTCGGCGACAATCTTGAAGGAAGAAAAGAATATATATCCGACTACGGACATCTCTATCTTGATGCCGCGGATGTAAGCTAAGGGAAGGGGGAATAAAATTGGCAAGAAGAAAAAAAGAAGAAGAAAACACTATTACCAATCCTTTAGCTGATAACGTTCATATTCAGGGTGCCGGAACCGTTAAAGATGAAAGAATAGTTGAAACACTTAAATCAAACTATATGCCCTACGCGATGAGCGTTATTCTTTCGCGTGCAATCCCTGAAATAGACGGTTTCAAACCATCCCACAGAAAGCTTTTATATACAATGTATAATATGGGGCTTCTTCAGGGTAAAACCATAAAAAGCGCTAATATCGTCGGAAGAACAATGCAGCTTAATCCCCACGGCGATGCTTCAATTTATGAAACAATGATTCGTCTTTCAAGGGGCAATGAGAGTCTGCTTTATCCCTATGTTGAATCAAAGGGAAATTTTGGTAAAGCATATTCAAGAAATATGATGTTTGCAGCTTCCCGTTATACCGAGGCGAAGCTCGCTCCGATTGCAAAGGAGCTTTTTGAGGACATTAATAAAGATACGGTTGATTTCGTTGATAACTACGATAATACTATGAAGGAGCCAACTCTTCTTCCGGTAACATTTCCGTCGATTCTTGCGAATGTAACAACAGGTATTGCCGTAGGTATGGCATCTTCAATTGCTTCTTTTAACCTTGGTGAGCTATGTGAAACAACCATTTCTCTTATCAAGAATCCCGACCACGATGTTTCGGAAACTCTTTTAGCTCCCGATTTTGTCGGCGGCGGATATGTTATCTATGATAAGGAAGAGCTTGAAAAGATTTATAAAACCGGTCGCGGTTCGGTTAAGGTCAGAGCAAAATATAAGTATGACAAGGCTTATAATTGCATAGATATAACCGAAATTCCGCCAACAACAACGAGCGAAGCGATAATTGATAAAATAGTTGAGCTTGTTAAAACAAATAAGGTAAAAGAGCTAAACGACCTTCGTGATGAAACCGACCTCAAGGGTCTTAGAATAACTCTTGATTTAAAGAGGGGAGTTGACCCCGACCAGCTTATGACCAAGCTATATAAGATGACTCCTCTTGAAGATGTTTTTTCCTGTAATTTTAACATTCTTGTTAAAGGTTATCCGAGGGTTCTCGGTGTGCGCGACATTCTCAAGGAATGGATTGAATTCAGACTTGAATGCATAAGAAGAAGAACTCAGTTTACTCTCGACAAAAAGGCTCAGCGACTCCATCTTCTTGAAGGTCTTGAAAAAATTCTTCTCGATATTGATAAAGCTATTAAGATTATCAGAGAAACCGAAGCTGAAAGCGACGTTGTTCCAAACTTGATGATTGGCTTTGGAATTGATAAGATTCAGGCAGAATTTGTTGCTGAAATCAAATTACGCCATCTCAACAGAGAATATATCCTGAAGCGTACAAAAGATATTGAAAATCTGAATAAGGAAATTGAAGAGCTTGGCTCAATTCTTCAAAGCAAGAATAAGCAAAAGAAGATTATTATCAAAGAGCTTGGCGAGGTTGCAAATAAGTATTCTTCCGAAAGAAAGAGCGAAATCCTTTATGAAGTTGAAGAATACGATGTAAATGCTGCCGTTGAAATCCCCGATTATCCCGTTACGCTCTTTATTACGAAAGAGGGCTACCTTAACAAGATTAGAACCGCAAATCTCAGAATGAGCGGTGAACAGAAGGTTAAAGAGGGCGACAGCGTTGATAAAATCTTTGAGTGTTCAAATAAGGATGAGCTTCTTGTATTTACGGATAAGTGCCAGGTTTATAAAGCTAAGGTTGATGATTTTGCTGATTCTAAAGCTTCTCAGCTCGGAACCTTTGTTGCCTCAAAACTTGAAATGGAAGCAAATGAAAAAGTTGTTTTCATTTGCGTTGTTCGCGAGTACAAGGGCTATATGATTTTCGGATTTGAAAACGGAAAGATTGCGAAAGTGGATATTTCTGCTTACCAAACGAAAACTAACCGAAAGAAGCTCATTAACGCTTATTCATCAAAAGCAAGGCTGACTTGTATTGAATATATTGAAGAGGATACAGAGCTTGTTTTGTGTTCATCAAACGGAAGAATGCTCATTCTCAACACAGGCGCATTAACACCGAAATCAACCAAGGATACAATCGGCGTTTCCGTTATGACGCAAAAGAAAAACAGCTTCCTTGAGTCAATGCATTTCTATCAGGAGGGTGAATTTGAAAAGGCATGGAGATTCAGAACAAAGAACCTTCCTGCCGCCGGCGCCGTTCCCGGACCTGCCGACAACACCGACCAGATAACTTTTTAATTAATTATTAAAAGATAAAAAAGTTCTTGCAATATTATTTTAGTTATGCTATAATTCTCAAGTGTTATTAATACTACGGAGGAATAATTATGCTTTGGTATCATTATGTATTTGGTGCTGTTCTTATTTTAGCATCAGTTGTTATAACAATTGTTGTTCTCATGCAGGAGGGTCGTTCACAGAATCTTTCCGGTGCAATCACAGGCGGCGCTGATTCATTTGTTGGAAAGTCAAAGGGCAGAACTGTTGAGGGTAAGCTTGAAAGATTAACAAAATGGTTAATCGGGCTTTTCTTTGCAATTGTTCTTGCAGCTTTTCTTGTATTTCTTTTTGTATAACTAAAGATGAAATAGCCTTGTTATCGCAACAAGGCTATTTTTTGTTGGAGAATAGTTTTGAATTATATTATTTTTGATTTAGAGTGGAACAACGGGTATAATCACGCCCTTCATAGATATATTAATGAGATTATTGAAATCGGCGCTGTTAAGCTTGACGGTAATCTTAATGTTGTTGACACCTTTAAGCAGCTTGTTATCCCTGAATTTACAAAAAAACTTTCATCAAGGTGTAAGAGGATAACGAATATTTCATCAGAAGAAATAAAGGAAAATGCAATCTTTTTCAGTGATGCTTTTTCCGATTTTGAAAGATGGTGCGGCAACGGAGATAATCTCTTTATGAGCTGGAGCAATTCCGATTTGTTTGTTTTGAGTAATAATTTTCTGCTTTATAACAATAATTGCAGCGTTTCCTTCATCCATAAATATTGCGATGTTCAGAAATACTGTATGGCTTTTGTTAAAAGAGACGGCGAAAACAGCAATAATCAGATTGGTCTCTCAAATTGCGCAGAGCTTATGGGCATTGAAGTTGATACGGAAAGTCTTCACCGTGCGCTTGCCGATTGCTTTGTTACTGTTGAATGCTTCAAAAAGGTTTTCGACAGCAATAAGCTTAAAGGATATATAAACGAATGTGATTCAAATTACTTTGAAAGGCTTTTGTTTAAGCCCTATTATATAACCGAGCCAGTATCGGATTTGTTTGATGTTTATACCCACACGATGACTTGTCCTGTCTGCAAGGGTAAAATCCTTCCTGCAAAGGAATACATCGTTCAGAATAAGTCGTTTAAGGGCGCAGTTAAATGCAAAAAATGCAGAAGGAATTTTTGGGCTTTCATCAGAGTAAAAAAAACCTATGACGATGTTGTTATAAAAGAGCATTTTATTCAGATGAACAAGAAAAGAGCAAAAATTCTTTTCAAAAAGTCGCAATTATAAATAATGCTTTATTTTTTGTTTGATATATTATATAATTAACTCAGAAACCATCATAAAGGAGAGTCTTTTATGGCATCAAAGGATTATGAAGATTTACTTGAATCTTTTATGAATAATTCTCAGAAGGTTTATAACGAGGATAAGGATATTCAGAAAAAGAAGGGCGATTCTCTCCCTTCTTCATACAGTGTAACTGATAATTCCAAAAAGAAATCGCAAAAAACCAGAACGCAGAAGAAAAAGAATAAGCCCGCAAAGGAACAAACCAAAGCCGGCAATTTCTTTGCTAAAATCGGCAGAGTTCTTCTTGCGCTGATTATGATTGTCGGCGTTGTGGGAATTGTTTGCATTTCGGTTATCGGCATATATGGCTACAGTGTTGTTAACGGCGACGCTGTTTTCGACCTAGATAAAGAAAAATACAGCCAGAATCAAACCTCATTTCTCTATGGATATAAGGATGCCAAGAAGAAAAACATCGTTGAAATTGCAAGGCTTCACGGCGAAGAAAACCGCGTCTGGATTAACCTTGACGATATAAACGAATATCTTCCCGAAGCGTTTATTTCAATTGAGGACGAGCGTTTTGAAAAGCATCACGGTGTTGACTGGAAGCGTGTAGGCGGCGTTATTCTTGTTTCAAGAAACTCGGGTCAGGGCGGTTCAACAATAACTCAGCAGCTTATTAAGAACTTAACGGATGAAAACGACGTAACCTTTGTTCGTAAGTTTAACGAGATTCTTTCCGCTCTTAATATTGAAAAACACTACAAGAAGGATGAAATAATTGAGGCATACCTGAACACTATCTATCTTTCCCACGGTTGCTACGGCGTTAAAACTGCCGCCGAAACCTATTTCGGAAAGGATGTTGAGGACCTTAATATCGCCGAATGTGCCTGCCTTGCAGGAATAACCCAGTATCCTTCAAAATATGACCCGCTCATTCATCCCGAGAATAACAGAAACCGTCAGCTCTGGATTTTAAAGAAAATGCACGAGCTTGGCTATATAAATGAAAAAGAATACAACGAAGCCAAGAACTATGAAATGGTTTTCACGAATTCCAAGAACTATAAGGGCTCTCAGGTTAAGGAAAATAAAACTGTTTCAAAGGACAAGGCGACTATTAATTCATATTATACGGACTATGTTATAGACGAGGTAATCAGCGACCTTCAGAAGATGGGTTACAGTGCTAAAAAAGCCAAGAATATGATTTACGGCGGCGGACTTAAAATCTACTGTGCTATTGATTTTGATGTTCAGGAATCCATTGAAGACGTTTATAAAAACTATCGCAGAATGCCCGATGAATCGGTTCAGGGCGCGTGCGTTGTTATGGACTACCACGGAAGAATTCTCGGTATCGTCGGAGGAACAGGAAAGAAGAAAGCAAACAGAGTGCTTAACCGTGCTTCTCAGTCAAAACGCCAGCCCGGTTCAACAATCAAACCGCTTTCCGTTTACAGCCCGGCTCTTGAAAAGAGCTTAAACGACCCGAACACGGATGTATTCTGGTCAACTCCAACCCCCGATAAACCGTTGATGCGCCTTCCGAACGGAAAGATGTGGCCCACTAACGAGGGCGGCGGATATTCAGGAAGAAATGTAACCGTTCAGGTTGGTCTCGCAAAGTCGATGAATACCATTTCCGCACAGACTCTTGATAAAATAGGACCTTCTTATTCCTATGATTATCTTAAAAACCGTTATCATATTTCAACTCTCGGTGTTTTCGATGAGGACTATGCTCCCATGGCAACGGGTTCGCTTACCAACGGCGTAACTCCGCTTGAAATGACAACGGCGTATCAGGCATTCGGAAACGGCGGATATTATTATGAGAGCTATGCTTATTATAAGATTGAAGACTCTCTCGGCAATGTTATAATCGAAAAGGAGCCCGAGGGTTCAAAGGAAACCGCAATTTCCGAAGGAACTGCAGGAATAATGAACAAGCTCCTTCAAACCGTTATGACTCAGGGAACGGGTACCACCTATAAGCTCAGCGGTATTCAGTGCTTCGGCAAAACAGGTACAACAACCGAGAATAAAGATAGATGGTTCATCGGCGGAACACCCGAATATGTTGGCGGCGTATGGTATGGTTATGATACTCCTAAAGAGGTTCACTATTATCTTTCGCCGAACCCGAGCGGAACTATCTGGAATCTTGTTATGAAGAATATTTATGACAGGAAGGGTGTTAATAAGCGCGAGTTCGATACTCCCGACTGTATAGTCAGAAGGGAATACAGTCCCGTAAACGGTAAACTTTGCAGCGGTTCGGGCTTGTATGGCTGGTTTGATAAAAACAATCTTCCCGGAAGAACCTCCTATGTTCCAACCACTGAGAAATCAACAACGAAGAAGGAAGAGGAAACAACAAAGTCTGCTGCAACAACCGAAGCCCAAACAACTGAGGCGCAAACAACAGAGGTTCAAAATAATGAATCATCGGATAGCGACGATTAATTAATAGTTTAAGAAGGCGGAAAATCGAATATTCGGTTTTCCGCTTTTCTGATTTTATATTCTTATAAAGGATAAATATATGAAAATAATGTCAATTGACTATGGGGATAAGAGAACGGGAATTGCCTTTTGTGATATAAACGAAATTCTTGCATCCCCTTATACGGTCATAACAGAAGGGTATCAGCCAAAGCTTGTTAAAAAGCTTTCGGATATAATCGCAAAAGAAAAACCTGAAAAAATTGTTATCGGACTGCCGAGAAATATGGACGGAAGCTATGGCTATCGCTGTGATGAATGCAGGTCGCTCGGTGATGAGCTTTCAAAAATATGCGATATTCCGATTGATTATCAGGATGAACGTTTAACAACGGTTATGGCGCATAACGCCTTATCTGAAAACAATGTTCGCGGTAAAAAAAGAAAAGAAAGCGTTGACGCAGTTTCAGCCGTTATGATTCTTCAAAGCTATATAGATAGTAATAAAAGATAATTATTATTGATATAAAATCATATTTTTAATATGGTCTTTTATATCAATAAGGTTAAAATCAAAATTGAATACTCTTTTCTTTTGATAATTGCTTTTGCACTGTTGCTTCAAAATTCGGTTATGCTCTGTGTTTTGCTGTTTTCATCGCTGCACGAGCTTGCTCATTTAATTTCTTTGGTTGTTTTTAAAGGAAAACCGGATGAGCTTTGCCTTGCGTTTTACGGAATAGGGCTAAAACACAGCAGTAAACTGTCTTTTTCAAAGGAATTAACGTTTCTTTTAAGCGGGGTAGCGGTTAATTTTCTTTTTGCAATTCTAAATATTCAAAGGGATATTAATTACTCTCTTGCGTTGATTAATATTTTGCCCGTATATCCTCTTGACGGAGGCAGGGCGCTTAAACTTGTTCTTAACAAATTGTTTTCTCTTTCCGTGTCAGACAAGGTGTTTAAAACAGTTTCGGCAGTTTTTTTATTTTT
>JAFUZY010000128.1 GCA_017476375.1 Eubacterium sp. | reverse complement strand
CTCTTCCCTCTTCTCTCTTCACTCTTTGAATATTGCCGGGCGCAGCTCCCGAAATTTTCCATATTCAATTTTCAATTCTCAATTAAATAAAAAATCGCCAACCCCGAAGGGTTGGCGCGATTTTTTATTGAGATTATTCAGCGTCAGGTGCGTAGTAATCAACAAGTCTTGCGAGTTTGTTGTACTTATCAATTGAATTCTCAGCAGCAATTGAGAACAACTTTTCTGCCTTGCCGGGGAATGAACGCTTAAGAGCTGAGTATCTTGTTTCGCCCTCGATGAACTCGATATAGTCAGCTGAAGGAGCCTTTGAATCGAGTGAGAACGGATTCTTGCCCTGTTCGATAAGAGCAGGATTATATCTGAAGAGGTTCCAGTAACCAGCCTGAACTGCCTTCTTCTGCTCTGTCTGGTTGAACGGCATCTTGATACCGTGGTTGATACAAGGAGCATAGCAGATAACGATTGAAGGTCCGTTATAAGCAGCAGCCTCCTGGAATGCCTTTAAGCACTGGTTGTAGTCAGCGCCCATAGCAACCTGAGCAACATAAACATAGCCGTAGCTCATAGCTATCTGAGCAAGGTCCTTCTTCTTAACAACCTTACCTGAAGCAGCAAACTTAGCAACAGCACCTGTTGGGGTTGCCTTTGATGCCTGTCCGCCGGTGTTTGAGTAAACCTCTGTATCAAATACAACGATGTTAACATCTTCGTTTGATGCGATAACATGGTCGAGTCCGCCGAAGCCGATATCGTATGCCCAGCCGTCACCACCGAAGATGAACTGATATTTCTTGGAAGCATAGTCAGCATCCTTGAGGAAGTCTTCTGCAGCAGCCTTAGCGTCTCCGCTGAGATTTGCATTTTCAAGAGCTGCGATAAGAGCCTTTGCGTCTGCCTCGTTCTTTGAAGCGTCCTCATAAGTTGCAAGCCAAGCATCAGCCTCAGCAACGCCTGCTTCTGAAAGTGTTGCAGCGTCTGCAGCGAGTCTTTCACGAATCTGCTTCTGAGCAAGATACATACCGTAACCGAACTCAGCGTTATCCTCGAAGAGTGAGTTAGACCAAGCAGGGCCGTGGCCGTTCTTATCAACTGTGTAAGGAGTTGAAGGAGCAGAACCACCCCAGATTGAAGAACAACCTGTTGCGTTTGCGATATACATCTTATCACCGTAGAGCTGAGTAACAAGCTTAGCATAAGGAGTTTCGCCGCAGCCTGCGCATGCGCCTGAGAACTCAAGATAAGGCTTCTTATACTGAACTCCGATAAGAGTGTTCATAGCAACATTTGGCTTAACAGGAGTGTCAACAAGAGCGTCAAACGACTTCTGAACATGAAGCTGAGAAGCGATTGGCTTCATTATGAGCGACTTAGTCGGGCAAACATTTGCGCAAGAGCCGCATCCTGTACAGTCAAGAGCTGAAATGATAAGTGAATATTTAAGACCTGTGTTCTTCGGAACCTTGAGGTCAACCATCTTTGTTCCTTCAGGAGCTGCAGCAGCCTCTGCGTCGTCAAGAGCAACAGGACGGATTACAGCGTGAGGACAAACCATTGAACATCTGTTACACTGAGCACATTTTTCTGCTTCCCATTCAGGAACGTTGATTGCAACGCCTCTCTTCTCGAATGCAGCAGAACCCTGAGGATAAACACCGTCAGCGCTGTCGAGGAATGCGGAAACAGGAAGGTCGTCACCGTGAAGTCTGCCAACCGGGTCGAGAATGTTTTTAACAAATTTCTTCATCTCTTCTCTGTCGGTCGGAACTTCAAGCTCAGCCTTATCATCAACAGCATCCTTCCAAGAAGCAGGAACGTCGATTTTAACAACTTCCTTAGAACCTCTGTCGATACCGTTGCAGTTAGCATTAACGATTGCTTCGCCCTTCTTTGAGAACTTAGCAACAACCTTTTCCTTCATATATCCGATTGCTTCGTCAACAGGAAGGATTCCGCTGATTGTGAATAATGCAGACTGAAGAATTGTTGAAGCACGTCCGGGAAGACCAACTTCCTCGGCAATCTTAATACCGTTGATTGTATAGAGATTAATGTCGTTCTCGGCAATGTATCTCTTCATTGATGCCGGAAGATTTGCATCAAGCTCTTCAGGGCTCCAGATGCAGTTGAGGAGGAATGTTCCGCCGGGAACAAGGTCCTGAACCATATCATACTTTGTAACATATGAAGGATTGTGGCATGCAACGAAGTTTGCCTTGTTGATAAGATATGTTGATGTAATCGGTGAAGAGCCGAAACGAAGGTGGGAAACTGTTATACCGCCTGATTTCTTTGAATCATAGAAGAAATAACCCTGAGCATACATATCAGTATGGTCACCGATAATCTTGATAGAGTCTTTATTTGCACCAACAGTTCCGTCCGAGCCAAGACCCCAGAACTTACAGGAGGTTGTTCCCTTAGGAGTTGTATCCGGAGTTTCGGTAATCGGAAGTGAAAGGTTTGTAACGTCATCCTCGATTGAAAGAACAAATTCCTTCTTCGGCTCGGGAGCGTTCATATTTGCATAAACTGCGATAACGTGTGCAGGAAGAGTATCCTTTGAACCAAGACCGTATCTTCCGCCGTAAACAGGAACCTGGTCAAACTTTGTTCCTCTGAGAGCAGTAACAACATCAAGGTAAAGAGGCTCGCCGAGTGAACCGGGCTCCTTTGTTCTGTCGATAACAGAAATGCTCTTAACTGTTTCGGGAATTGCATTAACAAGGTGAGCAGCTGAGAAAGGTCTGTAAAGGTGAACGCAAACCATACCAACTTTTTCGCCTCTTGCGTTGAGGAAGTCAACTGTTTCTTTGATTGTGTCGCAAACAGAACCCATAGCAATGATAACTCTGTCTGCATCCTCAGCTCCGTAGTAGTTGAAGAGCTGATAGTTTGTTCCGATTTTCTCGTTTACTTTGTTGAGATACATCTCGGTTGCTGCAACAGCATCGTTATAATATCTGTTACAAGCCTCTCTGTGCTGGAAGAAGATATCTGAGTTTTCAGCAGAGCCGCGAAGAACGGGGCGCTCAGGATTGAGAGCTCTCTTTCTGAAATCTGCAACATCCTGCATATCGATTAAGTCTCTTAAATCTTCATAGTCCCAGGTTTCAATCTTCTGAACTTCGTGTGAAGTGCGGAAGCCGTCGAAGAAATGAAGGAAAGGAACTCTGCTCTTAAGAGTTGCAAGGTGGGAAACTGCGCCAAGGTCCATAACCTCCTGAACATTTGCAGAACACAGCATTGCATAGCCTGTCTGACGGCAAGCCATAACGTCTGAGTGGTCGCCGAAGATGTTGAGCGCGTGAGTTGAAACGCAACGAGCAGAAACATGAATAACGCTCGGAATAAGCTCACCTGCAATCTTATACATATTCGGAATCATAAGTAAAAGACCCTGAGAAGCAGTGTATGTCGTTGTTAATGCACCAGCTGAAAGTGAGCCGTGAACAGCACCTGCTGCACCTGCTTCAGATTCAAGCTCTGCAACCTTAACGGTTTGTCCGAAAAGGTTTTTTACTCCCTTTGCAGCCATAGCGTCGGTTTCTTCAGCCATTGGTGAGGAAGGAGTAATGGGATAGATAGCAGCAACTTCGGTAAACGCATAGCTGACATGAGCCGCAGCGCTGTTACCATCCATGGTTTTCTTTTTTCTTGCCATTGGATTTTCCTCCTGATTTATAAAATTCAAAAAATGTAATTTTAGTACACCTTTCAATATACCATTTAGCATTATAACACCTTAGTCAGTCAATTTCAATATTAAATTATATATTATTTATGTTCAATTGGGGACAGTCCCCAATTGAACATAAATTTTGACGTAAGGGGTCAGACCCCTTACGTCAAATTAGGAATTACGAGTGACGAATTACGAATTTCGGGTCGCTTCGCTCCGATTATATTATCGGCGAATGATAAGCCTCACACCTTCCCCTTGAGGGGAAGGTGTCACGAAGTGACGGATGAGGTGTTTCGCCTTTTCCCATCAGTCGGGTAGACCAACCGTCAAATCAAGGGGACAAAGCGCAAAAGGTTTTTCGCGCAACGATATTCGTTTTTGCAAAACGAGCGATATATTGCTTTGCAATGCGATATGCCTTCGGCGCGATATGCACTCGAGGGCGAGTGCGTTTCGGTTTACTCGCTGCGCTCAGACAATGGTATAAAAAAGGGTCGGCGTTCTCGCCGACCCGTTATAATCAAGTGCGAATGTGTCGCCCGACAACTTGCAACGCGAAACGCGAAACGCGCAACTTTTATAATTGCCGACCGCAGGTCCCGAAATTCGTAATTCGTAACTCGTAATTCGTAATTCGCTCAGCGCTGCGCAGCGCACTACTGCTCGAGAGAAAATATCGGCCAGGAATACTGCATCATATATTCGCCGCGATACATTCTGATTGCATCGGTATTACCCTTTTTGTATTCATATGCGTCGCAGTCAATCTTACTAACATCAACATAGCACTCGTTTCTTCTCTTGATAAAAACATCCCCTGCGCCAACTGCTTTAAGCGTTGACTGTATATCGGAAATAAGGTTTCGCAAATACGATTTATGGTCCTCCTCCCATAAAACCGCATTCAACTCATTGGTATTGATTGCCGCACCCTCTCTGTCAATCAGATATGCAAGCAGCTCCTTCGACTTGCTGTACTGGAATTTTACAGGATTTCCGTCAGCAAAGATTTCAAAATTGCCGAAGCATTTAACCTGCAGGGCTTTTGTCGGCTTGATTTCAATCGGATAGCGAAGGTTCTCAACCTCCTGTCTGATTTTATCCTCGCTCACCGGCTTGATAACATATCCCGAGGCGTGAAGATTATGGGCATTAAGGGCATAATCCTCGTATGCGGTTACAAAAATGATATTGACCTTCGGGTTGATTTCTTTAAGCCTTTTAGCCAGCTGTATACCGTTTATAACCGGCATTTCAATATCTAAAAAGGCAATGTCTATTTGTTCATTTTCAGTTTTCTCCAGCGCTTGCAGAGGGTTAACAAAGCAAAAGTAGCCGCTTCCCGCAGGCAAAACCTTTTTAACCTCATTTTCAAGTCGGATTAACTGCAGCTCCTCATCATCAACTAATAACACATTCATACTCTTACCTCTTTTGGAAAAACAATTGTAACAACAGTGCCTTTTTGAGGCTCGCTTTCGATATTCACCTTTCCGCCGTAGGTGTTTTCAACACGGTATTTGATATTGCTTATTCCGATATGGGTATTCTCGTTCAGATTAACCTCTTCGGCGCAAAATCCAACGCCGTCGTCACTAACCTCAACAACATATGAATCCTCTTTCTCATATGTCTTAATCGTTATATTGCCGCCCTCAAGCTTTTTCATAATTCCGTGCTTGATGGCATTTTCAACAATCGGCTGAACGCTTAACGGCGTTACATAAAAATCACTTGCCTTGATGTCGTAGACAACGTTTACGCGCTCGCCGAACCGCATTTGTTCAAGCGAAACATACGACTTAATGTGCTTTAATTCATCATCAAAGGGAATAAGCTTCTTTTCCGTAAGCGAAGAGAGATTGCATCTTAAATATTCGGTGAATTGGTCAAGGGCATGCTGCGCTTTTTCGGGGTCTATTGTAATCAGCGTGGAAATGGAGGAAAGCGAATTATAGATAAAATGCGGCTGTATCTGAGAGAGCATCAGCTTTATCTGCGTTTCCCTGTTTTTTTCCTTTTCTTCTGCGATTACGATGTTTTTCTTAACGTTCAAAAACATAATCAGTATTTCTATTGCTATAATTATTGAAGCATAGGCAATGGCATAACCCTTGAAAATATTTTGCAATATAATTGCAACAAGGGGGATTATGCAATACATTTCAAATGCAATCTTTTCCCTTGTCAGCAGTCTGTTATTCGTTACAATATGAATAAACACTGTTGCAAATATAATAAACTGGTATCCCTGTGACAGAATCATCGTATCACTGCGGACATACATCCCGTTGTTTGCCGTGAAGAATATTCCCGTAAAAATATTGACAATATCCAGCAAAACAAATCCTGCAAACGAGCAGTTATTAATAATTGACAGCATTTTTTTCTTTTTTTGCTCAATTTCCATATAACTTTTGGCATAACTGAAAAACAAAAACGCTTCAAGATTATTCATAATATAAAAGGTTGTATAAAAAGCAATTATAAGAGCATTGCTTGTGTAATCAACCTTAATAAAAGTAAAAGTCAGATATGTTGCAAAATGAACGATTGTGAAAACAAAAAATGCCATAAGGATGTTTTCATCCCTGCGCCTGTTCTTTTTGAGAACAATATTAACAGTATGTATTAAAAGAATCAGAATCCCGATAATACATACCGTTGCATTAAAAACACTGTTATTACTCATAATACCACGCCCTTGTTATCTTTAGAAATAATAATACCACATTTCAGACAATTAAACAACAGCAAGTAAGGATTATATAAATGCATAATGCAAAATGCAAAGTGCAAAGCGCGAAAAGTTTTCGCGCAACGATATTCGTTTTTTGCAAAACGAGCAATATATTGCTTTGCAATGCGATATGCCTTCGGCGCGATATGCACTCGTAAGCGAGTGCGTTTCGGTTTACTCGCTACGCTCAAACAATGGTATAAAAAGGGTCGTCGAGGGCGCCGACCCCTACACTGTGAACGATAACACTCACTCAAAATTGTAGGGGACGGCGCCCTCGACGTCCCGTTATAATCAAGCGCGAATGTGTCGCCCGACAACTTGCAACGCGAAACG
>JAFUZY010000127.1 GCA_017476375.1 Eubacterium sp. | reverse complement strand
TGATGAATTTCGGGTCGCAAGCGACGATTATAAAAATGCATAATGCAAAATGCAAAGTGCAAAATTGAGGGTCGCTACGCTCCGATTATATTATCGGCGAACGAAATGGGCGTTCCCTTCACAGCACACGGGGACGTTGCGCTTCGCGAATGATGAATGATGAATGATGAATTTCGGGTCGCAAGCGACGATTGTATTATTGGCGAATGAAAAGCCTCACACCTTCCCCTTGAGGGGAAGGGGGACCGCCTGCGGTGGATGAGGTGTTTTGCCTTTTTACATCAGTTGAGGATAGACAAGGCGGACAATCTATAATTAAATATTGAAATTTTTATATATTAATGGTAAAATAAACTGATATTGTTTGTTCTCTTGTTTTCAGGCAATAATAATCTTGGTGATAGTATGTCTGAAGAAAACGAAAACAAACAGGAAAACAACTGCGAAGAAGAGAACTCAGCCTTTGAAACAGGCTCGATAACCGTTGAAAGAAAAGGGCATTTTATTCATTGCTTAACTATTATCGGTCAGATTGAAGGTCATTATATTCTTCCCAGCCAAAACAAAACAACTAAATACGAGCATGTTATTCCTCAGCTTGTTGCAATTGAAGAGAGCAAGGAAATTGAAGGATTGCTGATTATTTTAAACACTGTCGGCGGTGATGTTGAAGCAGGGCTTGCGATTGCCGAGCTGCTTTCAACGATGGAAACTCCGACCGCATCCCTCGTTCTCGGCGGAGGCCATTCAATCGGCGTTCCGCTTGCGGTCAGCTGTAAAAAAAGTTTTATTGTTCCGAGCGCAACAATGACGGTTCATCCCGTTCGTATGAACGGAACCGTTCTCGGTGTTCCGCAAACGCTTTCATATTTTGAAAAGATGCAGGACAGAATTGTTAATTTCGTTGAAAACAATTCAAAAATCAGTGCCGAGGATTTTCGCTCTCTTATGATGAAAACGGGCGAACTTATTATGGATGTCGGAACTGTTCTCGACGGAGAGGGTGCCGTTGAATGCGGGCTGATTGATGAGCTTGGCGGACTTTCAAACGCGCTTTCATTTCTGGGCGAAAGGATTGAGGAAAACAATGCTTCACACGATAATAAATCTTGACGATGTTTTTTATGATGAAAAGAGCTATTCAGCTTTAAACATACAGCGTTCAAGTAATCCCTATGATTATATCAGAACGGGCTGGTTTGTTGATAATTCAGCTTTGTTTGAAGGAGTTAATAATGTCAGTTTTAACAGCAATTATTCAAGCCGTATTTCAGGCGATAACATTCATATTTCCGATAAGTGAGGCGGGACATTCCTCAATGTTTCATGACTTTGCAGGAAGAGTAACCCCTTCCTGCGCCGCAATAACGGGAATAATACATATCGGAATAGCAATCGGAATTATCGCCTCGATGTATAAGCTGTTTCTTTCGCTTTCAAAAGAATTTTTCTCAACCTTTGCGGATATATTCAAAAAGCGTCTTACGGCAAATAAACCGAGTGCAAAAAGAAAGTTTATGTATTACACTCTTTTATCCTTTGCACCGATGGTTTTATGGCTTATACCTATCGGAGAAACAGGCTTTTTATATAATTTTTTGAGGAATACTGCGTTTAACGGAACTCTTTTTGATGACGGAATTTTCTTTTTGATAACAGGCGCGCTTGTTCTTCTCGGAGCAAAGCAGCTCGGACTGTCAAACAACAATAAAAATGTTAATCTTGTTTATTCGCTGATTATCGGATTTGCAAGCCTGCTCCTTGTTCCTGTTTCGGGACTTAGCCTTGTTGGCGGAGTTTTCTGTATCCTAATGCTTCTCGGAGTAACAAAAAAGCTCTCTTTAAGATATGCTTTTGTTATGAGCGTTCCCGTTTTAATAGTTATGGGAATAATTGAAATCTGCACATCGAGCACTCCGTCAGGAATAGTTGCGTCAATTCTCGGCGTTATCATAAGTGCGGCTGTATCATTCGTTTGTGTTCGTGTTTTCAGCAGAATTATTAAAGACAATAATCTCAGATATTTCGCGTACTATGATTTCGGTATAGGCGTAATAGTTCTTGTTATCGGAATATTTGAGTTGATACTAAATTAAGTTAAGAGGAAAATCAAATGGCGAATAAAAAAACAGTTTCAAATAAAAAGGCGGCGCCTAAAAAGCCTTCAAAAGAGGAAAGGGCTCGGCAGCTTGAACTTGAAAATCGCAAAAAAGAGGATAGTGTCAGAATTCTCAGCATTGTTATTTTTGCGCTTTCACTTTTGTTTTTCTTTGTTGCGGTTGTAAGCGGTGAAGGAGTATGGAAGGCGGTTCATAATTTCTATCTCGGATTATTCGGATGGTTTGCGTCGGTTGTTTTTCCGATTCTTTGCCTTGTTTATTCCTTCTTATTTACAATTAAAAAGCCGAAAAAAAGTATGACCTTTGAGGCGGTTGCCATAATTGTTCTCGTTCTTATCAGCTCAAGCTTCATACATATTGTTCAGAATGTTTCAGGCGATGCTTTTACCGACACAATTGTTGCCGCATACAAGGACGCGCCAACCTCCTTTAACGGCGGTTTCTTCGGCGCGCTTTTCGGATGGCTTCTTTTAACCCTCGGAAAAGCACCGGCAATCATTGTTGACCTTATTCTTGCATTTACGGATATCCTTCTTCTTTTAAGGGTAACGGTTAATCAATTCTTTAAGAATACGGCAAAGCCTGTTAAAAAGGTTGTTGAAAAGGCAACTCCTATTATCGAGGAAAGACGCGAGAGAAGAAGACTTGCAAATATTGATATTCCTCTTGACGACGAGCCTCCCGTACCTGAAGGCGAAAAGCCTAAGACAAAGCGCAAAAGGAAGGCAACCGAGCCTGAAGAGGCTGTTTTGAGCGATGACCCGATGGCAGATATTATTCGCGAAATGAATGAGAAAATTCAGAAGAATAAATTGCAAAAAGATAATCAGCCGGATAAAACCATTGAGGATATAATTGTTGATTCAAATAAGAAAGCCGAAGAGAGCAAGCCTGAAAAGAAGGGTGAAAAGAAGGAAGAGGAATTTAAGGTAAGAGAAGAGGATATGAATGCCTCAATCCCCGAGTACGAGCTTCCTCCTGTTGACATTCTGAAATTCGCTGCAAAAAAATCGCAGAAAGATGTTAACGAAGAGCTTAAGAATAATGCCGAGCTTCTTGTTGACACCCTTCATTCCTTCGGAGTTGAGGCAACAATAACCGATATTTCAATAGGCCCGACGGTAACACGGTATGAGCTTAAGCCTGCAGCAGGCGTAAGAATATCAAAGATAACAAATCTTTCCGATGATATTGCGCTTAATCTTGCGGCAACAAATGTTCGTATTGAAGCGCCCATTCCGGGCAAGGCTGCAGTTGGTATTGAGATTCCCAACACTGTTAAAAATGCTGTTTCAATGCGCGAGCTTATTGATTCCGATGAATTCGATTCTCAGAAATCAATTCTTTCGGCAGCGCTCGGCAAGGACATTGCAGGCAACACAATCTTTTGCGATGTTGAAAAAATGCCCCACCTTCTTATTGCAGGAACAACAGGTTCGGGTAAATCTGTTTGTATGAACACAATTATTGTTTCAATCCTTTACAGAGCAAAGCCCGACCAGGTTAAGTTTATTATGATAGACCCGAAGAAGGTTGAATTTCTTAAGTACGAAAATATACCCCATCTTCTTGTTCCCGTTGTAACCGATCCGAGAAAGGCGTCGGGCGCACTCGGCTGGGCTGTTTCCGAAATGCTCAGAAGGTATCAGTGCTTCTCGGATACGGGAGTTCGTAATATTGAAGGGTATAACAAATTTGTTAAAAAGCACAGCGATATGGAGCCGATGCCGAGAGTCGTTATCTGCATAGACGAGCTTGCAGACCTTATGATGGCTGCTCCGAAAGAGGTTGAGGATTCAATCTGCCGTTTGGCTCAGATGGCTCGTGCAGCAGGAATGCATCTTGTTATTGCAACGCAGAGACCTTCTGTTGATGTTGTAACAGGTCTTATTAAGGCGAATATTTCATCAAGAATCGCGCTGACCGTTTCATCTCAGATAGATTCAAGAACAATTCTTGACACAGGCGGTGCAGAGAAGCTTCTCGGCCACGGCGATATGCTTTATTCTCCGATAAGCGAAAGCAAGCCGCTTCGTGTTCAGGGCGGTTTCATCAGCGATGATGAGGTTGAAGCTCTCTGTGAATTTATTAAATCGCAGGGCGAAAGCCAGTACAGTGAAGAGATTGAAAAGGAAATTGAAAGCAAGGCTGCTCAGGAAAAGGGAGCCTCTTCTCCGTTTGTTGATGAAAGCGACGCGGGCGAAGCGCTCGACCCGCTTTTTGAAAAGGCGGTTGAGGTTATTCTTGAAAATCAGCGAGCTTCAACCTCCTTCCTTGAAAGAAAACTCGGCGTCGGTTATTCAAGAGGCTCGAAGATTATGGACCAGGTTGAGGAAAAAGGCATAATCGGACCTCAGGACGGCGCAAAACCGCGCGAGATAAGAATAACAATGCAGCAGTGGATTCAGATGAAGGCAAACGGACCTTCGCCCGATTTCACTGCCGAAAACACCGAGCAGATGAGTTTTGAAGAGCCTGAGCAGGTTGAGGCAAACGACGATGTTTTCAATGATTCCGATGACCTCGGTGACACAGATTTAGACAGCTTATTTAATATAGATTTCGATGAATAATTTTCTCCCTATCAGCAAAAAGGATATGCAAAGCAGGGGATGGGAACAGGTTGATTTTGTTTATATAACAGGCGACGCCTATGTTGACCACCCCTCCTTTGGCGCAGCCATTATAACAAGAGTTCTTGAAGCAAAAGGATTTAAAGTAGCCGTACTGAGCCAGCCCGACTGGCATAGCACGGCTGATTTTGTTAAATTCGGCAAGCCAAGGCTTGCGTTTCTTATAACAAGCGGAAACATTGATTCAATGGTTGCGCATTACACTGTTGCAAAGAAGAAACGCTCGCAGGATGCGTACACCGCAGGCGGCGTAACGGGCAAAAGACCCGACAGGGCAGTTTGCGTTTATTCAAAAATCTGTAAAGGCCTTTATGCTGATGTTCCCGTTATTATCGGCGGTCTTGAAGCGTCGCTGAGAAGATTTGCCCACTATGATTACTGGGCTGATGAGATTAAGCCGAGCATATTGATTGATTCACTCGCCGACTTGCTTATTTTCGGTATGGGCGAAAATCAGATAATTGAAATTGCACGGCGACTTGATGAGGGCGAAAGCATAAACGACCTTCACGATATTAAGGGAACCTCGTATTGCGTTGACGTTCGTGAAACTCCGTATATCGGGGTTGAATGTCCTTCGTTTGATAATGTTAAAGCCTTAAAAACCGAATACGCAAAGGCGTCGCGCATACAGCAGGACGAGCAGGACCATATAAGAGGAAGGGCGATTAAGCAGAAGCACGGAAAGCTGATGGTTGTTCAGAATCCGCCGATGCCGCCGCTGACAACTGATGAACTCGACTGGGTTTATTCTCTCCCGTATGCAAGAACTTATCATCCTGTTTATGAAAAGGACGGCGGTGTTCCGGGCATTCAGGAGGTTGAGTTTTCAATAACCCATAACCGAGGATGCTTTGGCGCTTGTAATTTCTGTTCAATTGCTTTTCATCAGGGCAGATATGTTACAACAAGGAGCAAGGAAAGCATTATTGAAGAGGCAAAAAAACTGACCGAGCTTCCGAATTTCAAGGGCTATATCCATGATATAGGCGGACCGACCGCAAATTTCAGAAAGCCTTCCTGCGAATTTCAAAAGGAACACGGACTTTGCAAGGGCAAAAAATGCCTTGCTCCGCAGCCCTGCAAAAATCTTGAAGCAGACCACAGCGAGTATCTTGATATTTTAAGAACTGTCAGAAAGCTTCAGGGTGTTAAAAAGGTTTTCATCCGTTCGGGAATAAGATACGACTATCTCCTTCAGGACAGGGACGAAACCTTTTTCAGAGAACTGGTCGCTCATCATGTAAGCGGTCAGCTTAAGGTTGCGCCCGAGCATTGCTCGGCGGCTGTTCTTGATAAAATGGGCAAGCCCCATATTGAAGCGTATATCGAGTTTTCAAAAAGATATTTCAAATATACGGGCGAGGTCAACAAGGAGCAGTATCTTGTTCCGTATTTAATGAGTTCCCATCCGGGTTCAACGCTCGATGATGCAATCGAACTTGCTGTTTTTCTTAAGAAAAGGCACATCCGTCCCGAGCAGGTGCAGGATTTTTATCCAACACCGGGCACAATCTCAACAACTATGTATTATACGGGGCTCGACCCTTATACAATGAAAGAGGTTTATTGCGCAAAAAATCCCCATGATAAAGCTCTTCAAAGGGCTCTTTTGCAGTATTATAACCCGAAAAACAGAGCGCTTGTTGAAGAGGCGCTGAAAAGGGCAAAGAGATTTGATTTAATCGGAAACGGCGATAAATGCCTTATAAATGCGCCTGCTAATGCAAATAGCAGAAACGGCAATAATAAGGGCAGATACAACCAAAAACGCTCGAAGGGCAGAAAATATGAAAAGCGATAAGAAGCAAAGTCTTGTTATGATAGGAATTGTTATGCTCATCATTGCAGGAATAGTTTTATATGTAACGATTTCTGCGCCCGATGTTTATGAAAACGAAGAGTTTATAACAAGCGTTTCAACAACAATGAAAACAGAGAAAACAACTGTTTCATATCCTCTCAATCTCAATACTGCAAGCGCAGAGGAACTTATGACAATAGACGGAATAAGCGAAAAAACCGCAAACGCAATAATCAGATACCGAGAGGAAAACGGGTTGTATTCCGATGTCAGCGAGATAATGAATATAAAGGGAATAGGCGAGGAAACTTATATAAAGGCTTTGCCGTTTTTAGAGGTATGATTAAAGAGGCGCTTGATAAACTTTCGTATGCGGTTTTTCCTAAAAGATGCGAGCTTTGCGGCGAGATAATCGAGCTTGATGAAATTCGCTGTGAAGAGTGCAGAAGCCTTAAAAGAATTTCGGGTGAACTTTGCAACAAATGCGGAAATATCAAATCGAATTGCAGATGTAAAAGAAATGAAAGAACGCCCGAATATAAGGCGTTTATTGCTCCGTTTTATTATGAAAACAGCGTTGCTGCCGCCGCAAACAGATTCAAGGACTACGGCTATCCCGAGCTTTCAAAGGCAATGGGGAGGGAAATGGCGCAGCATATTTCAGAGCATTTCACAAATATCGGTTTTGACTGCATAACCTTTGTTCCGATGAGTAAGAAAAAGCAGGAAAAAAGAGGATATAATCAGGCTCAGCTGCTTGCAGAGGAAATATCAATTCATCTTGGCGTTCCCTCAAAGGAATTGATTGCAAAAACGAGCAAAACTCCCGACCAGAAACGCCAGAGCGCAAGGGAAAGAAGAATGAATCTCCACGGCGCATTCGATTTAATCAGCGGTGAGGAGGTTGACGAAAAGGTTATTTTGTTAATAGACGATATAAAAACAACGGGCTCAACGCTCAATGAATGCGCATATGTTTTAAACGCATACGGAGCAAGAGCAGTTTATGCCTGCACCTTCTGTATGACAAAAAAGAATTGAAAAACACTTGAAATTATAGTGTTAAGATGTTAGAATATCAAAACGAGAAATCAATAAGCGGGTATGGCGGAATTGGCAGTATCGTTGCCGAAGCGCTCGCAGTGCGAGATGAAGCGAGGCAAGGATGGCGCCGCGGTCAAAATTTGTCGGCGCTCCAAGCCGAAACAAATTTTGGAAACCGCAAGAGTCTCGCGGATTTTAAAGTTAATAAGCACCTGTGGTGGAATTGGCAGACACGCTAGATTTAGGATCTAGTCCGCGAGGGTGCAGGTTCAAGTCCTGTCAGGTACACCAAAAACGGATAGCCCTTTTCGGGCTATTCGTTTTTATATGATAAACAGGACTTGAAACGAACTCCGATTTCGCAGACCGAAGGTCGCACGAAATCGGGAGAAAGCTCCGGTGGAGCTTTCGATAGTTGAGAAGAAAGTCCTGTCAGGTGCACCAAAAAACGGATAGCCCTTTTCGGGCTATTCGTTTTTATATGATAAACAGGACTTGTAACGAACTTGTTGACGGGTGTTTTTCTCTAAACCAACCGCTGACAACTAAAAACTAAAAGCTCTTATTCGTCTGAGTTAAAGGAATATCCGCTCAAAGATTTTGGCAAATTTCTTATAAGTTCATTTGCTCTGTTATTGTGCAAATTTTATAAAAATATATGTAAATTAAGCAAACTGCATATCGTTTTTTGTTGTTTTTGTTAATTGTGTTGAATACTTTTTTTGGTATAGTTTTATATATTTATTTTATAATATAAAAGGCCCTGTCAGACCCGGCGCGACAGGCGCAGGGAAGCGACTACGCAAAATGTCAGGGATTATATGTTGATTCTTCAGATGGGTATTCACGCTGGTGGCTGCGCACGGCAGGTTTCTATTCCGACCATGCGTGCAGCGTTACATACGATGGCTGGCTCAGTGACGAAAAATACGGAGTCAGTAACACGAACTTCGGTGTTCGTCCTGCTTTAAAACTGAACCTAATCTCTGATATCATTCAGTCTGATGTAAGTGAGGTCGGTGGCGCAGAAACACCGCATGAGCATAAGTTTACGAAGGTTGTTACTCCTGCTACTGCTTCTAAGTGCGGCTACACCACCCACACCTGTTCTTGCGGCGAAAGCTATGTTGACTCCTACACTGCTCCAACAGGTAAAATCGGCGGCTTAAAATGCAAGACAAGAAGCGCAAATTCCGAAACAGTTACCTGGAATAAGGCAAGCACTGCTAACGGTTATCAGGTTCAGATTTCCACTAAGGACGGAAAAAAATGGGATAAGACGATAACGATTAATTCCAATAAGACTGTAACCGCTACCTTCAAGAGCCTTTCGGCAGGAAACGCCTATAAGTTCCGCGCACGCTTTTTTATCAAGGCTAAGGACGGGAAGAAGTACTACAGCCCGTGGAGTAAGACGCTAAGCTCGCCGACATTACCGAGCGGCACCTCGATTACCAAGCTTACGCCGGCAAAAAAGGCGTTTACCGCGCAATGGAAAAAGAATAAAGCTGTTACGGGTTATCAGATTCAGTATTCAACAAGCAGCAAGTTTTCAAAGCCAAAGACTGTGACTTTAAAGAATAACAAAACACTTAAAACCACGGTTAAAAAACTGAGTGCCGGCAAGAATTACTATGTTCGCATCAGAACTTATAAGTCAATCAGCAAGGTGAAATACTACTCTTCCTGGAGCAAGACTTATAAGGTGAAAACAAAGTAAAATATTTATCATCAGGCGGATTTTGTGTGCCTGTTGTTAAAAAAGTGTTGACACTCGACTACCTCTCTGGTATAATTATTTAGTATGATTTGAGTGTAACTGATAATTAAAAATGAGGGAATAAGTTTTGCAGAATTATAACGAACCCGAATTTAATACTATCAAAATGACCGCACCCGATGTAATCTGCACATACGCAATCACTCCGGCTGACCCTATCAGCTCAGAAACGGATAATGCTTATATCAAAGCGGGCAAGCTGTTTGGCAGTGGCAATTTCTTTATTGAAATCTAAGTGCAAACGGCTTAGTTTTGCGTGCAGAAAACTTACTGCAACGAGAATCAATTATCAGACAAGCAACAAAATAGTCAGCCCGAGGGGCTGGCTATTTTTTGAAAGAATAAAGAACCTGAGGCAAGCTTTTGGAGCGCTTACGGCGGTAGGAGAAAATATGATAGAGCATTATTATATTGAAGAGGGTAAGGGCGAACCCCTCATTCTTCTTCACGGAAACGGCGAAAACAGCGGTTATTTTCATTTTCAGATAAAGGAATTTGCAGAGTATTTTCATGTTATTGCCATTGACACGAGGGGTCACGGAAAAACAAAAAGGGGAGAAAAGCCCTTCACACTCAGTCAGTTTGCCGATGACTTAGCCGATTTTATGAATAAAAAACAGATTGAAAGAGCGAGTATACTCGGCTTTTCCGACGGCGGTAACATCGCAATGCTTTTTGCAATAAAATATCCCCAAATGGTTGATAAGCTGGTTTTAAACGGAGCGAATTTTCATCCGTCGGGAATTAAAAAACATTTTCAGCTTCTTGTTGAGCTTCGTTATCGCTTAACGCTGATAAATAAAACCCCGAGCGAAAAGATAAAACGCAAAAAAGAGCTTTTATCCTTAATGGTAAACGAGCCGGATATTTCAAAAGATGAGCTTAAGTCAATAAAGGCAAAAACCCTTGTTGTTGCAGGAACAAGAGACCTGATTAAAGAAAGCCACACAAGGGAGCTTGCGAAGCTTATTCCGAATTCCCGGCTTTGTTTTATCAAGGGTAACCATGCCGTTGCAAGGATGAATCCGAAGATGTTTAATAAAACTGTTCTTGATTTTTTGCTTGAAAATTCTAAAAAATAACAAGATTAACGCATTTTTCGTCATTTTTTCTTGCATTTATTTTGTATTATAGTATAATAAATAAACAGTTGCAGTAATTTGTTTATAAGAAAAAGCGAAGTGGTTTTTTGAGATTTTTTGTTTACATTTTTATAGTTTTTGATGTTCTTGTTGTTCTTGCCGGATTGTTTTTTATCTTTGAAAAAACATTCAGGAAGATTAAGGTTGAACATCACTATACCTTCTGCCCTATAAAAAAAGACGGCATGAAGGGCTGGGCGCTTATCAACGATGAAAATAAAATTCTTTGCTATTCTGTTAAAGAAGGCGAAGAAAACGGTAATGCGGTTTATCGATATAAAAACAGGGTAACAAAGTTGTTTTCAACTCACAGAGTTTCTCAAATGCTCAGAAACAATAAGGCTCCGAATTTTTCAAGAAAGTCGTTTTATTACGATAAGGATGAAATTTGGAATCATCTTAAAAAAAGAGGATATTTTCTTCAGACAACTATTATTGATGATAATATAACCCAGTATAAAATCAAAAGAGGCTCGAGGGTCGTTGCATTTGCAAGAAAGAGAAGAGACAACGATAATAAATATACTCTGAGAACGTATGAAAATAATCTCGACGGTTTATTCTTAGTTCTTTTTGCAATCGGCTTAACCGAGGAAAAACACACTCATAATGAAACAGAACAAATAAATGAAACAGCAGTCAGGGAATGACTGCTGTTTTTATATTAGTTTTCCAATGGGAACAGTCCCCGGTTGAAAGGAATATGCCGTTGACCAGTTGAGTCAGGATACCCGGATTTATTTCATTGTCTCGCCAAACTGGAATTTGTCACACAGGACGTTCCCTTCAAATCCGCTTCTCCAATTCATAGGCCGTGTGCCCTTTGGGATAATTCTCAAGCTTGCCTCTTGGTGTAAACCCGTTTTGGAAAAAGAAAGCGGATACCCAGTCGCAGCAATAGGACAGAATTACGTAGGCGCCTTTTTCCTTTGCTTCGCGCTCTATTTCACTGAAAAGCCAAGAGCCGATACCCTGCCTGCGATACCGTTCCTCTACCCAGATACCGTCGACAAAGGCAGTGTCATCTTCGTAAATCCCGCAAATCACAGCAGCAATCAGATTTCCGTCCGCATCGATGAACTTTTTGCTTAGCGTGATATATTCGTGCTTGTCAGGCACGACCTCCTCACAAAACTCGCCGAGCCCCTTGTCGATGATCCTGGCGTCATCTTTGGAGCCGGCCTTGACCTGATAATGTTCTGCAGCGGTGTTGTTTGTCGGGACGTAGTCCGGTATATCTTTGTCCAATCGTTTCGATAGAGACCAGCTAACATGCCCCATAGGGATGTCCTTGTTAATGGTAAACACATGGAATCCGTGTTTTTCGTAAAGGGGTCTTGCCTGAAAATCTGTGGTTCCGAGGCACAAATAATAGCAGTTTTTTTCTCTGGCGGCATTTTCAGTCGCGCGAATCAGCATAGAGCCAAGGCCTTGATGGCGATACTGACCGTCCACCCAAAGCTGGGCAAGCACCGCTCTGCCCCATGCATGAATGTTCACGACGCAGCCGCCGATGACATTTTTATCTTCATCCTCCACTTTGAAAACAAGCTGTTCTTCCTCTGTGTGAGGTTCCGATGGCGCCATTGAATCGCCATATACATTGATCTTCTCTTCGATGAAGGTTTCCTCTTCATCGGTTAATGGCTTGATCTCACATTTCATGTTCATTTTCTTCCTCACAAATCCCGATTTACTCATTTCTTTGTCATCAATGTCACGCACTCAACATGTTCCGTAAAAGGAAACATATCAACGCCCTGAATCATGTCTGCTTTATAACCGTTAACTGTTAAGATTTCCAAATCCCTTTGAAGAGTTTTCGGGTTGCAGGAAATATAAACAATTTTCTTCGGGCTCAGCCTTACAAGTGCGTTTAAAAATTCTCTGCTTGCGCCTGCTCTCGGAGGGTCCATAAAAACAACATCAAAATGCTCTTTTTCCTTTGCTAAGTCCTTCATTAAATCGGTTGCGTCAGCTTCAATGAAGAAAATGTTGCTTGCTTTGTTTCTCTTAGCATTTGAAACAGCGTCTTTAACCGCTTTTTCATTAACCTCAACGCCGAGCGCCTGCTTCGCCTTTTTTGCCGCAATAATGCCGATGGTACCCGTTCCGCAATAGGCGTCGAGAATTGCCTCTTTGCCTGTTAGGTTTGCGTATTCGATTGCGGTGTTATAAAGCACCTCTGTCTGAATTGGATTAACCTGATAGAACGAAGCAGGGGATATTCTGAAAGCGCAGCCGCAAAGCTCGTCTTCAATATATCCTTTTCCGAAAAGAATATGGTTTTGTTCGCCGAGCATAAGATTTGTATTTGAGGAGTTTATGTTATGAACGATTGTTGTTATTTCACCATGCTTTTTAAGAAGCGCCTTAACAAAATTATTTTTTGACGGAAAAACAGGTGTTGCAGAAACAATAACAACCATTATTTCGCCTGTTTTAAACCCCTTTCGGATTAGAACATGGCGAAGAAAACCCGTTTTATTCTATATGTGGTAGGGCTTGAGCCTGAAATCATCCGCAAGCTTTCTTATGCTGATAATAATGTCGTCGGCAGTTTTATCATCAAGAAGGCAATAATCAATCGGAATAATCCTTTTTGAATTGCTCTGATAAACGCCCGAGGTGCATTTTTTCTTTTTGAAATCATAGAAGTATGCACACTGAACCTTATTTCTGTAGTGATAAGGATTATCCATTGGGATTATATCATTAACTTTGCAAAATACCGAAAGCAGATTGTTTAATATGTTTTGTTTGTAAATAAGCTGCTCTTCGTATTGGTCACCCTGAAAGCGGCAAGCACCGCATTTTTTAAACTGTTTACAATTCATAGTTGTTTCCTTATAGCGCTTTTTAGATTAATCTAAAAAATATCGCATTTTGCGCAAGCAAAATATATCGCATTATTCGAATAATAATATGTCAGCGAGCGATATATACTCGCTTTGCTCGTATATGCTTATTCTATCATTATATTAACCGCATTTCAACCTGCGTTTTAGTGATTTACCACAATAAAGCAGCAATGTCAGAATGGAAATTTATAAATATAATAATATTGAAATAAATAACAAAAAGTGATAAAATATTTAATCATAAATTTGCGGCAAGCCTTTAAAACAGGCGAGTTAAGGAGAAGAATATGAGCGAATATACTAAACTGACAAAAGAGGAATTGCTCAAGGAAAAAGAGCTTCTTTTGAAGAAATTTGATGAATATAAGGCTATGGGACTCAGCCTTGATATGTCGAGAGGAAAGCCCTGTAAAGAGCAGCTTGATTTATCAATGGGAATGTTCAGCTCTGATATTGATTATATTGATGAAGGAATAGATACGAGAAACTATGGAATTCTTGACGGTATTCCAAGCTGCAAAAAGCTTTTTGCCGAGCTTCTCGGAGTTGAAACCAAGAATGTTATTGCCGGTCCCAATGCAAGCCTGACCCTTATGTTTGACTACATATGCCAGTGCTTTGCTCACGGCGTTCTCGGTGAGGAGGCATGGAGATACAACGATAGTATTAAATTCCTTTGCCCTGTTCCGGGATATGACAGGCATTTCACAATTCTTGATTACTTTGATATTGAAATGATTAATGTTCCGATGAACGAAAACGGACCCGATATGGCGCAAATCAAGGAATATATCAAAGACCCGAATGTTAAAGGAATGTTTTGCGTTCCGAAATATTCCAACCCAAGCGGTATAACATACAGCGATGAGGTTGTTCGCGAGATTGCAGCTCTTAAACCTGCGGCAAAGGATTTCAGAATTATCTGGGATAACGCATATTTCATCCACGACCTTGACGATAACGGCGACAAGCTTTTAAATATTTTTGATGTTCTTCCGGAATACGGAAACGATGATATGGTTATCGAGGTTTGCTCAACCTCAAAGATTACCTTCTCGGGCGCAGGCATTTCTGCAATTGTTGCAAGTGACGCAAATATTGCTCAGATTATGGGCAGACTAAATTGCCAGACCATCAGTTATGATAAAATGAATCAGCTTCGCCACTCGAGATTTTTCGGCACTGCCGAGGCAGTAAAAGAGCATATGAAAAAGCATGCGGCAATTCTCAAGCCGAAGTTTGAAATAGTTTTAAAGCATCTTGAAAACGAGCTTGGCGGTCTTGGTGTTGCCAATTGGGGCAATCCGAAGGGCGGATATTTCATCAGCCTTGATGTTATGGAGGGCTGTGCGCAGAGAGTGGGCGAGCTTTGCAAGGAAGCAGGGGTTACCTTAACTCCGGTCGGCGCAACATATCCCTACGGAAAAGACCCGAAAAACAGCAATATAAGAATTGCGCCCTCATTCCCACCGGTTGAGGAGCTTGACCTTGCGGCAGGCATACTCTGCGTGAGCGTTAAGCTTGCGTGCATTGAAAAGTTATTAGGTTAAAAGTTGGTATATAATGGAAATAGGAGCATCAACCTCTTGCTTTTATCCGCTTGAAACGGAAAAAGCGCTTGAAAAGGTTATTGAAACAGGATT
>JAFUZY010000126.1 GCA_017476375.1 Eubacterium sp. | reverse complement strand
CTTAAATCAAAAACTTTTGAAACAATTTCGCTGATTTCATCGTCGCTCTTGACGCCTGTTCCGAAGGTGTCAACAAGAACGGAAACCGGCTTCGCAACGCCGATTGCATAAGCAAGCTCAACCTCGCATTTATCTGCAAGACCTGCGGCAACGATATTCTTTGCAACCCATCTTGCTGCGTAAGCTGCTGAACGGTCTACCTTAGTCGGGTCTTTACCCGAGAAAGCTCCGCCGCCGTGACGGGCATATCCGCCGTATGTATCAACAATAATCTTTCTTCCGGTTAATCCCGAGTCGCCCATAGGTCCGCCGATTACAAATCTGCCCGTCGGGTTAACATAGAAAACAGTTTCATCATCAAGAAGGTCAGCAGGAATTGTTGTTTTTATAACCTTTTCAATAATATCATTTCTGAGCTGTTCAAGCGAAACATCTTCGCTGTGCTGGGATGAAATAACAACGGTTGTTACCCTTGAAGGAACGCCGTCGATATATTCAACAGTCACCTGTGATTTACCATCGGAATAAAGATACGGAAGAGTTCCGTTTTCTCTGACCTCGGTAAGCTTTAATGCAAGCTTATGAGCAAGGGATATCGGAAGAGGCATAAGCTCCTCTGTTTCCCTGCAGGCATAACCAAACATCATTCCCTGGTCGCCAGCGCCGTTAAGGTTATCCTCGTCATCATCGTTATTTTTAAGTTCATATGATTTATCAACGCCCATTGCAATATCGCCCGACTGCTTGTCTATTGCAGTTAATACCGCGCAGGTGTTGCCATTGAAGCCTTTTTTATCGTCGTCATATCCGATTTCATTAACGGTTTTGCGAACTATTGCCGGAATATCAACCTGAGCCTTTGTTGTTATTTCACCCATAACGAGAACCTGACCCGTTGTTACGGTTGTTTCGCAAGCGACTCTCGACATCGGGTCCTGCTTTAACATTTCATCAAGAATTGCGTCTGAAATCTGGTCGCATATTTTATCGGGATGACCTTTTGTTACCGACTCACTTGTAAATAAATATTTTCTCATATCTCAAACCTCTTTTCTTTGCGTTTCAAAAAGGCAAAAATTATTTATAACAATAATATACTAATTGCCAACATAAGTCAATCAAATAATTGTTAAAGAAATGTTATAATTTTAATTATTTTAATTATATATAATAAAGGGCTTGTTTTTTGTTTAGAATTAGTTTATAATTAGTTTGACATATTTCGGTTTAATAAACATAAAAACCGACTGTTATTTTGAGGAGGTAAATTTATGGCAAAAAAGACTGTTTTCCTAACCGGCGGAACCGGCAATATGGGCTGGGCTTCCGTTCAGGAAATGCTAAAGCATCCTAATGAAATCAACCTTAAGATGCTTGCAAGAAAGAGTCCCAAAAACGAGGAACTTTTAAAAGACCTTATGGCAAAGCCGAATGTTCAGATAGTTTGGGGCGACCTTACTGATTATGATTCAATCCTTGAAGGCGTTACGGGCGCTGATTATGTTCTTCATGTCGGCGGAATGGTTTCCCCTGCCGCTGACTGGAAGCCTTACAGAACTCAGAAAACAAATATCGGCGCTGCCGAAAACATCTGCAAGGCTGTTCTTGCTCAGCCAAACGCCGACGATATTAAGGTTTGCTACATAGGAACCGTTGCCGAAACAGGCGGAAGAAACTATCCCATTCACTGGGGACGCTGCGGCGACCCGATTAAGATTTCTATTTACGACCACTATGCAGTTTCTAAAACCGTTGCTGAAAGAACCTTTGTTGAAAGCGGAATTAAAAACTGGGTTGTTATGCGCCAGAGCGGTATTCTTTATCCGAATATTCTTAAAAATATGGACCCGATTATGTTCCATGTTCCGATTAACGGTGTTCTTGAATGGTGTACAGTTGAGGACTCGGGAAGACTTATGTGTAACCTTGTTCTTGAGGACGCTGCTGGAAATCTCGGAGCTGATTTCTGGAACCACTATTTCAACATCGGCTCGGGTCAGGAATACAGACTTTCAAACTATGAATTTGAGAAGCTGCTTCTCGGCACACTCGGTCTTGCCGGACCTGAAAAACTCTTTGACGCTAACTGGTTTATTACAAAGAACTTCCATGGTCAGTTCTATGCCGACGGCGACAAGCTTGAGGAATTCCTTCATTTCCGCGAGAATCTTCCTGTTCAGGATTATTTCAACAGACTTGCAGACCAGGTTGAATTCTATTTCAAGATTCCGAGATATCTTCCGAAATCAGCAGTTGCAGCAGCGGCTAAACCGTTTATGAAGAAGCTTGCATCAACTAAGGACTTCGGTACTCTTGACTGGGTTAAAACTCAGGAACCAAACAGAATTTCAGCTTACTACGGCTCAATGGAAGAATATGAAGCAATTCCGAAGAGCTGGAAAGACTTTGAAATCCGCGAGTTCAATAAAACTCAGGAGGACAGCGAGAATTACAAGCTCGACCACGGTTACGACGAAAGCAAGCCCGAATCAGAGCTTGATATTGAGGATATGAAGCAGGCTGCTAAATTCCGCGGCGGAGAATGCTTAAGCGATAAGATGAAGAAGGGCGACCTTGCAACCAAGCTTAAATGGAAATGCGGTTACTGCGAAGCATAATTTGAAGCATCACCCAACCTCATTCTTCTCGGCGGTCACTGGTGTCCGGAATGCTATGTTCCTCAGAAAGCCTGGGATTATGATAATATCGCTAAAACAAATCCGTTCTTTGCTCAGGTTTGATATCCGAGCCACAGAAAAGACGAATGCAATGTTTATAAATTCGACGATTTATTCCAGGTTGACGGAGTTAAGTGGGACGATATTAAGAGATAAAACAGTAAAAAAGCTCGGCACTTTTGTGCCGAGCTTTTCAGTGTGTCGACAAACCTATAAGAATTATGGAG
>JAFUZY010000125.1 GCA_017476375.1 Eubacterium sp. | reverse complement strand
CGCTGCGCGAATTAAGAATTAAGATTTAAGAATTAAGAATTTCGGGACCTGCGGTCGGCTATTATATTATCGGCGGACGAAAGTGGTCGTTCCCTTTACAGCACACGGGGACGTTCCGCTGCGCTTCGCGAATGAGGAATGAGGAATTTTGGGTCGCTGCGCTCCGATTGTATTATCGGCGGACGAATGAGGGTCGTTCCCTTTACAGCACACGGGGACGTTCCTCTCCAAGCACCGTTCTTTCTTGAATTGCGTTCGGAGGTGCGTCCCCATGGCGGACGAATAGACGCTCTCGCTTTACTTCACCATCGGCGTACGAATAAACGCACCCTCTTTCCTTCAGTCGAAAAAACCAACTTTGTTTTCTATAATATCTAAAAGGAGATGATGCAATGCTTAAAAAGCTTTCAAGGTATCTGCACGGCCTGTGGGGGCTGTGCTTTTTAAGCGGAATGGGAATGATTGTTGAGGCAATCTGTGAGCTTGCCCTTCCGTCAATTGCCAATATGGTTTATAACGAGGTTTCTTCTGCCGGAGAAAGCGGAAAAGATATAACTGCCTATGTTATTAAAATCGGATTGATGATGTTTGGGCTTGCCCTTGTTGGTCTGGGCGGCGGTCTTATGACAATGAAGGTTTCGTCGATTGCAAGCCAGCGCTTTTCATACAGGCTAAGGAAAGCACTGTATGAAAAAACAAGTGCGTTTTCTTTCAGAAATATCGACACCTTTTCAACATCATCGTTAACAACAAGAATGACAAACGATGTAACCATGCTTCAAAACACCCTGATAATGGTTCTTCGTATTCTTGTCCGCGCGCCTGCACTTTTAATTGTTTCGGCGTTTTTCGCATTCTCAATTAATGCAAAGATTTCTCTTATTCTTGTTGTAATGCTCCCGATAATCGGTATAATTGTTGCGCTCATTCTCAAATTCGGATTTCCGATGTTTCGCAAAATGCAGATGAGAATTGATAACGTTAACCGTGTTGTTCAGGAAAACCTTATCGGAATAAGGGTTGTTAAAGCCTTTGTTCGTGAGGAAAGGGAAAAGGAAAAGTTCCACACCTCCTCGGATGAGCTTTCAAAGCAGGGAAGCAAGGCAGCAGGCCTTGTTGTAACGATAATGCCGATAATGATGCTTCTCATGAACGTTGTTATTATCTTCATCTATTACAGCGGTTCAAAATCGGCGGCAGCCGGAACAATGGACGTCGGTCAGATTTCCGTTCTTGCGTCCTACATAATTCAGGTGCTAATCAACATAATGATGATTTCTATGTTTATGCTCCAGTTAACAAGAGCAAAGGCGTGCGGCGAGCGTGTTTGCGAGGTTCTTGATACCGAGATTGATATAGTTAACCCCGAAAACCCCTTTGTTCCCGAAAATCCGAAGGGCGGCGTTGAATTTAAAAATGTTAATTTCGGCTACTACAAGGACGATAATGTTCTTGAAAACATCAGTTTTAATGCCGACGCAGGAAGCATAATCGGAATAATCGGCTCAACAGGCTGCGGAAAATCAAGCCTTGTTAACCTTATTCCGAGGCTCTATGATGTTTCAGACGGCGCTGTTTTAATAGACGGAGTTGATGTTCGCGATTATGAGCTTTCCGCTCTTCGCGATATGATTGGCGTTGTTCTTCAGAAAAATGTTCTTTTCTCGGGAACGATAAAAGACAATATTAAATGGGGCTGCCCCGATGCAAGCGACGAGCAGATAATAAGCGCCTGCAAGGCTGCCGAAGCGCATGATTTTATTATGCAGCAGCCCGACGGATATGAAACCGATTTATCACAGGGCGGTTTAAACCTTTCGGGCGGTCAGAAGCAGAGGCTCTGTATTGCAAGGGCAATGATTAAAAACCCGAAAATTCTCATTCTTGATGATTCAACCTCGGCAGTTGACACTGCAACCGAGGCAAAAATCAGAAGCAGTTTTTATAATGAGTTTAAAGAAACAACCGTTATCATTATAGCTCAGCGAATTTCATCGGTTAAGGATGCCGATAAAATTCTTGTTCTTGACGACGGAAAAATTGACGCTGTCGGAAATCACGAGGAGCTTCTTGAGAGCTGCGAGATTTACCGTGAGATTTATAAAACTCAGCAGAAGGGGGTGCTTGAATAATGCCGCCGATGGGAGGAAGAAATCCGGGACTTTCAAAGCCTAAGAACACAAAGAAATCAGTTGCAAGAATTCTTGAATACATCGGAAGAAGCAAGTCGCTGCTTTTAGTTGTTTTTCTAATGCTTATTCTCAGCACTCTTTGCCAGACAGGTGCATCATACTGGCTAAAGCCGATTCTCAACGATGTTGCCTCGTCAATAAAAGCAGGGAATTTTGCAACCGAGGGAGTTAAAAAACTTATTGTTAACCTGATTATTGTTTCCGCATTTTATATCGGAGCGTCGCTTTTCAGCTTCATTCAGGCAAAAATAATGGTCAACATCTCGTATAAAACAACGAATATTATAAGAAAAGAGCTTTTCGACCATCTCCAGACCCTGCCGCTGAGCTTCTTTGATTCAAAAACTCACGGCGAGGTTATGAGCCGTTTTACAAATGATGTTGATAACATTCAGATGATGCTCGAACAAACCGTTGTTCAGCTTGTTTCCTCTGTTTTTTCATTCATCAGCATTATTGTTATGATGATAGTTTTAAAATGGCAGATGTTCATTGTTGCCTGCGTTTTCCTTGTTGTTATGATTGTTAACTCTATGTATATCGCAAAGAAAACAAGAAAATATTATAAGGCTCAGCAGGCAGCTCTCGGCGAGATGAACGGAAATATTGAGGAAACCATTGAGGGTATGAAGGTTGTTAAGGTTTTCAACCACGAGCAGAGCGCGATTGACGACTTTGATGTTTTAAACGATAAATACAGAGCCGTTGCCGAAAAGGCTAATTTCTATTCGGGAATTATGGGTCCCTGCTCAACGGGAATCAACAACGCTTCCTATGCAACAATAACGCTAACGGGCGGAATCCTTGTTTTAACCGGCTCGCTTGATATAGGAACCTTTTTCACCTTCCTCGGTTACTCAAAGCAGTTTACCCAGCCGATTAACCAGATTATGAACCAGATGAACAACATCTTTTCGGCTCTTGCAGGCGCCGAGCGGGTTTTCGAGATTATGGATACCGAAAGCGAGATTGACGACGGAACCGTTACCCTTGAGGAAATAAAAACCCCCGAGGGCAAAAAATGGTTCTGGATTGACGGCGAAAGCCGAATTCCCGTTGAAGGTAAGGTTGTTTTTGACGAGGTTACTTTCTCATATGTTGAAGGTAAGGTTGTTCTTCACGACATCAACCTTTACGCAAAGCCCTCTCAGAAGATTGCTTTTGTTGGTTCAACGGGAGCCGGAAAAACAACAATAACCAACCTGATTAACCGTTTTTACGATATTCAGGAGGGCGCCATAACCTATGACGGAATTGATATTAAGCGGATTAAGAAAGCAGATTTAAGAAAATCGCTTGCAATGGTTTTGCAGGACACCCATCTGTTTACCGGAACGATTATGGATAATATCCGCTACGGCAGACTTGACGCAACCGATGAAGAATGTATTGAAGCGGCAAAGCTGGCTTCGGCTCATTCCTTTATTCGCCATCTTGAAAACGGATATGAAACCGAAATAACGGGCGACGGCGCAAATCTGTCGCAGGGTCAGCGCCAGCTTCTTGCAATTGCGCGCGCAGCAGTTGCCGACCCGCCTGTTATGATTCTCGATGAGGCAACCTCCTCGGTTGACACAAGAACGGAGTCGCACATTGAACACGGAATGGACCGCCTGATGATTGGCAGAACAGTTTTCGTCATTGCCCACAGGCTCTCAACCGTCAGAAATTCAAATGCAATTATGGTTCTTGAACACGGCGAAATAATTGAAAGAGGCGACCACGCGGCTCTTCTTGAACTCGGCGGAAGATATTATGAGCTTTGCACCGGAAAGGCTCAGCTTTCCTGAGTTTTTATAAAAAACTATAAATTTTGAATCTACATATTGTGGTTTGTGTTAGGAACAATTCCTTTTTCCACAAAAGGTTTGATTTAAAACAAATGGAAATAATTTTTTAATAAAAAGGACTTTACAAAATTCAACCCCCGTGATATAATCTACTTGATTAGGTATATTAAAAAACAATTTTATGAGGTGTTAATAATGAAAAAGTTAATTTCAATTCTTCTTTCAGTTGTTATGCTTGTTTCTGTCGGTGCTGTTTCAGTCAGCGCATTCGCTGCTGTTGAAAGCCAGGAAACAACAAAAACCAGCTCAAAGATTACTGTTGAAGTAAACGGCAACACAACAAAGGATGTTTCCTACAAAACCGATCCCGATGATCCTGCAAAGATTACTTTTACTTATGACGGAAAAGGCACTCTTGAGGGATGGGACTTTGAAGGTCTTGTTGAAGGTGTTGATTATCAGATCGTTTCTGAAGACGGCAACTCAATAACAATCGAACTTCTCAACGGATTTGACGGCGACATTGTTGCAAATGCTCTTGTTAAAGATGCAGGCGAAGGCTCAGGTAAGGGCAGCGGAAAGGGCAAATCACCCAAAACCGGTGCAGCAACTGCAACAGGACTTGCAGCAGCAGGTGCAGGTGCAGCTATTCTTCTTGCGTTAAGAAAAAGAGAAGACGCTGAGTAATTTTGATTAACAAAAATACCTGTAACTCTTGTTACAGGTGTTTTTTATGTTAGGTAGAGTTTATGAGTGAAAACGAAAGCAAAAACAATAAAAAAGCCATAATAATCATAATTGCGCTTCTGCTAATCGTTATCGGAGCCGGAATATTTGCATATCAGCTCTATTCGGATTATGCCGCGCAGAAAAACACAAACGAGCTTTCATCAATTGCTTCAACAAGCGAGAAGGCAGATGAAAACACGGTTGATAATCCGATTGATTTCAAATCGCTTCAAAAGAAGAACAGCGATATTTATGCGTGGATTAAGGTTGGCGGAACAAAGGTTGATTATCCCGTTGTTCAGAGCCCCGATAACGACGAAATGTATTTGAAGCACAGTGCGATTGATAAATCGTGGATTGCAAGCGGAGCAATATATTCCGAAATGGTCAACACAAAATCCTTTAACGACAGAGTAACTGTTTTATATGGCCACAACGGCTATTCGGATACGATGTTCACAACGCTTCACAGATTTGAGCAAAAGGACTTTTTTGATAAACACAAAACCTTTGTTATTTATACTCCGTCATCAAAGCTGACCTATAAAATTGTTTCCGCCTTCAAGTATGACGACAGGCATATTATGAACAGCTTTGATTTCCAGAATGATGATATTTTCCTTGAATTTCTTGATATGATTCAAAATCCTGCTTCAAGCAAGAAGAACGTAAGAAAGCCTGATGAAAAGCTTACAATTGATGATAGCGTTGTTGTGCTTTCAACCTGCATAACAAACCAGAGAAGCAGCAGATATTTAGTTTGTGGGGTGTTAGATAAGAATGAAAAAACCAATTGACCCGAATCTTAATAACGTCAATGAAGACGACCTTATCCGTGATTTGAATATCATAAACGACGACAAGGGCGAGGATATTTTCAGTCTGATTGATAAAAACACAGGCGAAGGCGCTGCGGAAAAAGAGGATGAAACTCTCTCTGTTCAGGAGATTATTGATGAAATTGAGGTTCCCTCGTTAAAGGGCTTAACAAGCAAGGGAAAGAATCCTGTAGAAATTTCAGAGGTGAGCCATCATCACCGTCATCACCACAATCATCATCACCACCATTCCGCAAGCAGCAGCAATAAGAAAAAGAGCAAGAAAAAGAAAATGCCCATTGCGGCAAGAATTGCAATCGCAATTCTTTTGCTTCTTCTTTTCGTTATCATTGTTGCCTGCGCAGCGTTTTTCGTTATGCAGCAGGCAGGAAAAACAGATATGATGAAGGCTCCTGCAGGCGAGGTTAAATATCAGGAGGTAATTGAATATAAAGGGCATAAATATGAGTATAACGATGACGTTTTCTCACTTGCCTTCCTCGGTGTTGACCAGAGAACGCTTAAAAACGTTAAGGACACTGATTTCGTCGGCGCAACCGATGCCGATATAGTTGTTTGCGTCGATACAAAAACGGGCGAAACAAAGGTTATCGCAATTCCCCGTGACACAATGGTTGATGTTGATATATGGAGCACAAGCGGTATTTTCCTGAGAACCGAAAAAACTCAGCTCTGCCTTGCATACGCTTATGGCGACGGCGCAACAAAGAGCTGTGAAAACGCAGTTGATGCAATCAGTCGTATTCTTTATAATGTTCCTATTCAGAAATACTATGCTCTCGACCTCGACGGAATTGCTCCGCTCAACGATGCAATCGGCGGCGTAACCGTTAACGCGTTATATAGTCTTCCGAACTATAATGTTAAGGTTGGGGATAATGTAACTCTTGTCGGCGATATGGCAGAGGCATATGTCAGAACCCGTGACTGGGATAATATTAACGCCTCCCTCAACAGAACAGAGCGTCAGGTTCAGTATGTTAAGGCGTTTGCAAATCAGGCGCTTCCTGCAGTTGTTAAGGATTTTTCAACCATTTCAAAGCTTTATAACACTGCGTCAAAGTATTCAAGAACGAATTTAACCCTAAATAACGCAACCTATGTTGGCTCTCTTCTTCTTTCAAAGGGCGTAACCGAATTTGAAAGCTATACAATCAAGGGCGAAATGAAGCCGGATGAAGACCCGCTTCGTCCCGATATTGTTCACGCTGAATTCTACCCCGATGAAGACAGCCTTATGGAAACAATTCTTGATGTTTTCTATACGCAAATAGATTAAAAAAATGACAAAAGGGTCACCCTGCAAAACATGGTGGTCCTTTTGTCATTTTTAGCTTTTTGTTGTTAGTTGTTAGTTCGGGTCGCTATGCTCCGATAATTTTTGACGTAAATGGGGTCAGACCCCATTTACGTCATTTTTGGGACAGGGGTCAGACCCCTGTCCCAGCCAGTTATAGCCTCATTTTTTGAAATAATAGTGCAGTTTCCGTGAAGATGATGCATCTCATTGATTTGGCGGTTGTTTTTGCCTCCTATAATACAATCGGAGCGCAGCGACCCTACAACACGGAACTTGGAACGCGAAACTTCCAATTTTGTAATAATATAGTAATTGAACTTTTGTATATTATTTGTTAAAATAGGAAAAGAAAATAAAAAGGAGCTGTGTTATGGATATAAACAAGAAAAAAGAGCTTGAAATATTTGCAACTCAGATAAGAATGGGAATTATCGAAAGCACCTATAATGCAAAAGCAGGTCATCCGGGAGGTTCTCTCTCTTCCGCAGATGTTTTTGCGTATTTATACGGAAAAGAAATGAGATATAAAGCCGACGACCCGAAATGGGAGGGAAGAGACCGTTTCGTTCTTTCAAAGGGTCACTGCGCACCGGGTTTATACAGCGCTCTGGCATATAAAGGCTTCTTCCCCGTTGAGGATTTGAAAACCCTTCGTCATATAGGTTCATACCTTCAGGGACATCCGAATATGAATACTGTTCCGGGAGTTGACATGAGCACGGGCTCTCTCGGTCAGGGCGTCAGCGTTGCCGCCGGAATGGCAAAGGCAGCAAAGTTTATGAACAGCGATGTTAACGTTTACGCTCTTCTCGGCGACGGAGAAATCGAAGAGGGTCAGGTTTGGGAAGCGTTTATGTTTGCCGCTCAGTATAATCTCGATAATCTCTGTGCGATAATCGACTCAAACGGACTTCAGATAGACGGCTCGTGTGAAGAGGTTATGAGCGCTGAGCCGATTGATAAAAAGCTTGAAGCCTTCGGCTTTGAGGTTAAGGTTATTAACGGCAATAATTTCGACGAGCTTGACAGCGCTTTCGATGCCTTTCATAAAACGGAGGGCAAGCCCTTTGCAATCATTATGAAAACAGTTAAGGGACTTGGCGTTTCGTATATGGAAAATCAGGTTGGCTGGCACGGAAAAGCTCCGAATGAAGAGGAATATAATATCGCAATGAAAGAGCTTTCAGAGAAGCTTAAGGAATTGGAGGCGTAAGGTTATGGCAGAGATTAAAAATATCGCAACCCGTGATAGCTACGGAAACGCTCTTAAAGAGCTTGCCGAGGCAGGCGCAGATAAGCTTGTTGTTCTTGATGCAGACCTTTCTGCCGCAACAAAAACAGGAATTTTCAAAAAAGCGTTCCCCGAAAAGCATATAAACTGCGGAATTGCCGAGGCAAATATGATGTGTGTTGCTGCAGGCTTTTCAACAATGGGGTTTGTTCCCTTTGCTTCAAGCTTTGCAATGTTTGCAGCAGGAAGAGCGTTTGAGCAGGTAAGAAACTCAATCGGCTATCCCCACCTCAATGTTAAAATCGGCGCAACCCATGCAGGTATAAGCGTTGGTGAGGACGGCGCAAGCCATCAGTGCTGCGAGGACTTTGCTCTAATGAGAGCAATTCCCGGAATGGTTGTTATCTGTCCGGCAGATGATGTTGAAGCAAAGCAGGCTGTTAAGGCTGCATATGAGTATGAGGGCCCCGTTTATCTTCGATTCGGAAGGCTTGCTGTTCCTGTTTTCCACGATGAAAGCTATAAATTTGAAATCGGCAAAGGCGAGGTTATCAGAGAGGGCAGCGATGTTACAATCATTGCTAACGGACTTATGGTTGCCGAGGCTATTGAGGCAGGAAAAGAGCTTGAAAAAGGCGGCATAAGCGCTGAAATCATAAACATTGCAACTATTAAGCCCCTTGATGAAGAGCTTGTTATTGCCTCTGCAAAGAAAACAGGCAAGGTTGTAACCGTTGAAGAGCATAGCATAATCGGCGGTCTTGGTGAGGCAGTAAGCGCCGTGCTTTCGGAAAAATGCCCGACACCCGTTAAGCGAATCGGCGTAAACGATGAGTTCGGTCACTCGGGACCGGCAAAGGATTTGTTAAAACAGTTTGGACTCAGTGCTGAAAACATTGTTAAAACAGTTAAAGAGTTTATATAAAAACGGGATGCACACGCATCCCATTTTTATAATTACGAATTACGAGTGACGAATTACGAATTTTGGTTACTCGGTGCAAGCACCTCGGACAATAAAATCAGAGCGAAGCGACCCTTAATTCCGCTCTCAACACTAATGCATCTCTCTTTATAATTACGAATTACGAGTTACGAATTACGAATTTTGGTTACTCGGTGCAAGCACCTCGGACAATAAAAACGCAGCGAAGCGACACTTAATTCCGCTCTCCACACCAATAAAAAAGCAGCATCAAAGTGATGCTGCTTTTTCTGCTTTTTCTCTTTCAAGCTTTCTTTGAGCTCTTTTCTTTTTTGCCTTATATCCCATAAGCTTATCAACATGCTCCTGAGGTGTGCAATAAGAGCCGAGAGTAACGGTTTTTGTTCCGTATATTCCGTGGAAATCAGAACCGCCGGTCATAAGGAGCTTTTTCTTCTTGCAGATTTTCTGCAGTTCCTCTGTTTGCTCGGCAGTGTTATGCGGCGACCAAACCTCAATTCCGTCGAGACCCATTTCAGCATATTTTTCAATCTCGTCAAAATTGTTGTTTTTGCCCGGATATGCAAGAACGGCAATTGCGCCTGCGCCGTGAACCTCGCTTATAACCTCTTCAACGGTTGGATACTTTGTAGGCGCGAGAACATTCGATTCGCTGTTTTCATCAAAAAGAGTGTGGTATAAATCGCCGAAAATATCATCCGTATATCCTGCGTCCATAAGAGCGTGCATAATATGCTGCTTATAGAGATTGGTTGAGCCGCTTGCGTGGCTGATTATAAAATCGCTTGTAATCGGAAATCTTGCTGCAACCTTGAGCATCATAATCTGACCTGCTCTTTTTCTTGCAACCGAGGTTTTCTTGCAAATGCTTTCAAGTCTGTCGGGTGCGTCTGCAAGATACGCAAGTATATGAACATTCTTTCCTGCATCAAAATCAAATGCCGAAAGCTCAACGCCCGAAATAACATTAACACCGTGTCTTTTTCCGATAATCTGGCTACGAACTGTTCCTGCAATGCAGTCGTGGTCTGTTATGGCGATTGTATCAATGCCGCTTTTCTGGGCAATGACAATTAAATCTTCAATACCGACCGAACCGTCGCTTAACTTTGTGTGACAATGTAAATCTGCTGCCATAACATTCTCCTTTCTTAATATGTATATCTGGGAATCTAGCTGAATAGCTATACTATTCTGTAATTATACTTTATCACAAAAATGTTAAGAATTCAAGAAATCCTATACAAATCGTGATTTTAGACAAATAATAGTCAAAAGGCGAGTAAAGCGTGGTAAACTTTGCTCACGGGAAGACCAACGACGTTAAAATAGTCGCCTTCGATTTTTTCAACCAGAAGGCAACCGAATCCCTGAATTCCGTATGCGCCCGCTTTGTCGAAGGGCTCGTTTGTTTTCAGGTAGTTCTCAATCATTTCATCTGAAAGAGAATAGAATTTTACCCTCGTTTCAACAAAGAAGGATTTTTCCTTCTCGCCTTTAATAAGAGTAACGCCTGTGAAAACGCTGTGCCATCTTCCGCTTAATAAACGGAGCATATCCCTTGCGGCGTCTGCGTTTGCGGGCTTTCCGAGGATTTTGTTATCAATTGAAACAACCGTATCTGCTCCGATAACAAGGTCGTTTTCCCCTCTGAAGGGCTCCGCCTTTATTTTTGAAAGATATAAAACAGCGTCGCTCGGAGAAACTCCGTCTGAAAGGGTTTCATCAACCTGAGCTGTTTTGATTTCAAAGTCATCGGTTATGTATTTCATAAGCTCGCGCCGTCGCGGACTTTTTGATGCAAGAATCATTTTTACTTAACTCCTCTGTAATATAAGCCTCTTGTATAGTTAGAGTTTATTTTTTGTTTATTTTTGTATAATTTCACTATTTGTTCTACTGCTTCTTTTGATTCGTCAGTGAAATAAAAATGAATAAAATCGGTTTTTATTTCATCCATTCGATCGCTCATAACTATCGGATTCGGGTTTAATATTTCCACACAGGGATAGGGTGAGCATAAAACAGGAAAAATATACCCCTTTCTGTCTGTTAACGTTCCGCCTTTGTTGCATTTTTCGCAACCGATTCGGTTTTTAACGGGGCAGTTTCGGGTAATCATCAGCGGAACTCTTCCGTATGCAATAATTCCCGTGTCGTTTGCATTAATTGCATTTGCCTGATTGAGCGTCATTTCAAACGAAAGAAGCGGAGAATTAAACATATTTGCACTTTCGCTGTTGAAAACATTGAGGCTGAAATTGCCGAAAACCTCAAATCCAAGGCTCTTTGCAGTTTCGTATGAGCCAAGGTCGGAGCAAAGCGCGTTTATAACGCCGAGCTTTTTAAGCTCGTTAAGTCGGCTTTTGAGTTTGTTTTCATATCCGAATAAGCCTCTCGGGATTTCAACGCCTGCATTTGTTTTTATAAAATCGGAATTATCAGACCAAGGCGGCAAAAAGATGCGCTTGAACGGATGGTTTTCCGGTATTTGTTCAGCGCTTAAAAATCGTGCTGTCCAGTAGGGCTTAGAATTCTTCTGTTTTTGTTGAACAACATTAAGCGGACGGCTTTCAAAAGTTATTTCCTTCTGCTCGTCAAGCCTCTCGACAACCGCTCTTCTGAGCCTGTTTATCTCGCTTGCAGAAACGATTAAGCCCTCGTCAAGGTCTGTTTCAATTTTGTTTAAAAAATACTGAGTTGAGCCGAATTTTGAAAGACGCTCGGTAATTTTTTCCTCCGTCAGCGGCTTGTTTATTGCGTTTTCCGGAACCGTTCCCGTTTCAACAACGGTTTTTCTGTTTGCGCTCGCGGTAAGCCTTATCGGCTCGTTTCTTTTGCAGCTGAACGAAAGGTCAATCGGTATGAGGGGCGTTTCCTTGTCATAAAGGCGCGAAAGCTCCTTTAAAACCGAGCCTGCCGCAACAACATCCTCTTTGCTTCGGGTGCCAAACATATCCTGCCTTTTTCCCGTAAAATAGCCGTCCGTAAAACCGCTTCTTGAAAAAACACTCTTTAAAACATTTTCATCTTCGGGCGAATAATTGCCCAAAACAGCTTTTTTACAGGCGGAAACAGCTGCGGCAACATATTCGGGGCGTTTCATTCTTCCTTCAATCTTAAGGCTGATAACTCCTGCACTTTCAATTTCCTTTATTTTTGAAATCAGGCTTAAATCCTTAAGAGATAAATCAAAGCTTCCCGAATTATCTGCGCTGAAGCTGAGCCTGCAGGGCTGGGCGCAAAGCCCCCTGTTTCCGCTTCGCTGACCGAGCATGGAGGAAAGATAGCATTGCCCCGAAACGCACATACAAAGTGCGCCGTGAACAAAGATTTCAAGCTCAATATTGGTTTTGCTGCGTATGTCTTTAATCTCCTCGAGGCTCATTTCTCTCGGCAGAACCGCTCTGCAGAATCCGAGTTTCTCAAGCCTGTTGAAGCCGTCGGGCGTTGCAACGCTGCACTGCGTTGAGGCGTGAAGCCTTGCCGACGGAAAACTTTGCCTAATCATTTTCGCAAGCCCTAAATCCTGAACGATAAAGCCGTCTGCGCCGCAGCGCATGGCAGCTTCAACCGTTTTATATGCAGCTTTCATTTCGGTGTCGGAAATCAGGGTGTTTATTGTTACATAAACCTTAACATTTCTGCTATGGCAGTAGGAAACAACTTCAAAAAGCTCTTCATAATCGAAATTTTTGGCGTTCCTTCTTGCGTTAAAATCCTTTGTTCCGAGGTAAACAGCGTTTGCGCCGCACCGAACCGCAGCCAAAACGCTTTCCCTGCTCCCGCAGGGAGCTAATATTTCAATATTCATCTTACTTTATAATTGGGTGTGGGCGAAGCCCACCCGAAATTCTTCATTCTCAATTCTAAATTTTCAATTATAAAACAAGAGGGCTTTCGCCCTCTTTTAGTTATTCGCTAATCTGTTTCTCAGGTTGCTGATTTCCTTGTTGAGACGCTCAATTTCGCGGCGAGCTACATCAACTTCCATCCTTGCTCTTGCGCTGTCTTCAAGATAGTCCTTAATCTGAGCGCGAAGATTATCTGCTGAGGCAGTTGCCTTTTTGCAGGCGTCCGCCTGGTCAAGCGCAACAAGAACGGCACACTGTGTTGTTGAAAGAGTGGGGGATTCCTTGCCGATGGATTTCATTTCCTTGTTGATTAATTCGCCGAGCTCTTCAACATAATCGGGGTCGTCCTCAGTTAAGATAGTGTAGCTGAGTCCGCATATTCTCAGGGTAACTCTGTTTTTCTCCATTTTCTCCACCTTTTTTCTTTCTTAGTTATTTTTAGTATAGCAGTAATAATAACTAAAGTCAAAACATTATTTAATTAAATATAATTTAGCGCCGTGGGGCTCAATTTCACATCTGATTTTGTTTTTAACGGTTTTTTCTTCGGCGCTCCAGATTTCATATGAGCTGTATGATTCATCAGCCATAAGAACATCGGTTATATCGGCAGTTACCCTGCGTTTTTTTGAATCGGTGTTGAAAACCGCAAGATACTTGCATTTTTTGCCGTTTGAAGCCCAGATAACGGTTTTACTGTCTCTGAAAATCTCTTTTGCTCCAAAGGATTTTTGGTGCATTTCAAGATACTTTCTGTTTGTTAAAAGAAAAAGAGTAAAATCGTCGTTTTCAGGAAGATTTCCGCCGAACATAAGCGGGCTTTTAAATATTCCCCAAAGGGTCATAAGAGTATATTGCTCGGGCTTTGTGAACTGGGTCATTCTGTTTTGAGGACCGTGGCAGGTTCCGTTTTTAGAGAGCCTTCCGAGGGGGAGCATATCGCAGTCGGGATAGTTTCCCTTTGAGCCGACGCCCTCCCATTCTTTGCACTTATCAAACATTTCATAAAGCTTGCCCCACTGGTCCCAGAAATCCCCTGTAAGGCGCCACATATTTGCGTTTTTGCAAAGGTGGTCTGCCTGATTTCTGAGCGCAGGTCCGGGGGAAAGGGAGAGAACAATTTCTCTGCCGCAATTATCAATGGCGCGCCTTAGCATTTCAATCTCATAATCCGCGGTATACGGGTTATCCCATCTTCTGAATTCGGTAACGCAGATGTCGTCGCATTTAATGAAATCAACGCCCCATTCAGCGTACATATTGATGATTGAATTATAGTATTCCTGAGCAGCCTCGCAGTTTTTAACTCCGTACATATCGGTGTTCCAGGAGCAAACGGAAAAATGATGAGCAATATCACGGCAGGTTGAATATGAGCCGAGGATTTTGCAATCCTGAGCTGCTGCCTGACGGGGAACGCCCCTCATAATATGTATTCCAAACTTAAGTCCGAGGGAATGAATATAATCGGCAATCGGTTTAAAGCCCTTTCCGCCTTTTGATGAAGGGAAGCGGTTGGGCGCAGGAATCAGTCTGCCGTATTCGTCCATCTCAAGCGGCGAGAAATTGTTATAATCGTTGTCCTTTGCGTTCGGCTCATACCACTGAATGTCGCAAACAACATATTCCCAGCCGTAGTCTTTAAGGTTTTTCGCCATATATTCGGCGTTTTCCTTAAGCTGTTTTTCGTTAACGGCAGCGCCGAAGCAATCCCAGCTGTTCCAGCCGAGGGGAGGGGTTTTAGCCCAGTCTTTAAAATTATTCATAGTTTATTCCTCAAGGAGTTTTATTGTTAATTCTTTTATGTTTTTGCAGGCGTTGCCCGCAGTGTTACCAAAGGATTTATCGGCAAAGTTCTTAATCATATGTATGTCGTATTCGCCGTTTTTTGCAATTTCAGCCGCCTCAGCGTCCGTTTTGACTATCGGACCCGGAACAAAGGAGGTAAACTCATTGTAAAAATCTCTTTTTTCAATGTATTCCTCAAGGTCAAAGGCTAAAAACGCCATCGGAATTTCAAGAAGCGCTGCTTCAAGAATAACGCTTGAATAATCGGTAACAAGAAAATCAACCGAGAAAAGGACGTCGTTTATATCCCAGCTGTCGCAAAGAGCAATCCTGTTTTTATTTTTTTCGTCAAAGGAGATTTTCTCTTTCAGATAGGGGTGAAGCTTGATTGCAAGCGCCCAATCGTCACCGAGAATATCAAGAACCCTGTCAGCATTGAATTTTTCCATCGGATAATAGCAGTCACCGTTGCCCTTTCCTCTGAAGGTCGGAGCAAAAAGAAGAATTTTTTTGCCGCAAAGTTGCGGAAATTCCTTCAAAAATTTCTCCTGCATTTGTTTTTTATAGCTTTCGTCTGCAAGAATATCACATCTTGCGGACCCGAGAGGAAGAACCTTTCTTCTGCTTATTCCGAACGCCTCTGCATAGTAGTCGCATATTTCGGGCGAGCTAACGATTGCATAGTCGTACTGCCTGTGGTTAACGGACTGAATTTCAAGCGCAGAATCCTTGTGAAACCGTGAAAATCCAAAGGTTTTAAATGCTCCGCAGCCGTGCCATAGCTGTATGAGCTTTGTTTTTTTCTTTTTCTTAACATAGCTGATAAGATGATAGTAATCGTCAACAAAAACAACCTTTGAGGTCATATAGAGATAAAGGAATTTAAACAGAATGGCGAGCGCTCCCTTAGCTCCGCCCTTTTTGCAGATGATTTTAACATCAGCTCCGTCAATGTCCTTAACCGTTTCAAAAACCGCCTTGAGATTTCCTGTCGGAAAATCCGTTCTGTTTGTGAAAAACGAAATGCGTTTTTTTCTAATCGGAAGAAGCCTGAAAGGGAATGAGGCGATGCTGAATAAAACTGCTGTCAGCGCCTTTTTCTTCTCTCTTGAAGACGAGGACAAAAATTTATGAAACGGCGGATTTTTAATATTTTCAATCTTTAAATCGGAAGCAAACTCTGTTCCGTTATCAGCTCCGTCGCTGAAAATAAAGGAGAGGGATATTTTTTTCGGAGTGAAGCCTAAAAAAATCAACGCAGGGTCGTATTTCCCGAAGGCAATAACCCTTCCGTCCTTTATTTCACTTGTCATAGGGAGTATTCTGCTCTCTTCTTCGGAGGTGAAAACAATCGAAACTCTCGGTGTTTTAACCTCTTTTTCGGGCGCAAAGGAAACAGCAATGTCTGTTGAAAACTTGCTTCTTTCAAATTTTTCAATTTTCATAACTGCCTTCGTCATATTTTTTCCTTAATGCCAATTAGCTCATAATCAAAGCTATTTTATCACAAAATACACTGTTTGTCTACTTAAATAATTATTCATATTAACTTGTTTTTATTTAAATAGTGTGTTAGAATACATTGAAATATTATTGGGTGCGGATGTCCCGCCCGAAATCCATTATTCATCATTCATAATTATCTGACGGAGGAAGATATATATGATTCAGGCAAACAATATTTCGGTTCAGTTTGGCGGAAGAGCGTTATTTGAGAGAGTTAACGTTGTTTTTTCCGCAGGCAACTGCTATGGAATAATCGGTGCAAACGGCGCAGGAAAATCAACCTTTTTAAAGGTTTTGAGCGGCGACCTTGAACCGAGCAAGGGCGAAATTAATATAACCCCGGGCGAAAGGCTTTCTGTTTTGAAGCAGGACCACTTCGCCTATGATGAATATGAGGTAGTAAGAACCGTTCTTATGGGCAATCCGCGCCTTATCGAGATTATGGAAGAAAAGGACGCTCTTTATATGAAAGAGGACTTTTCCGAGGAAGACGGTATAAGAGCCGGCGAGCTTGAAGCCGAGTTTGCCGATTTGGATGGCTGGAACGCTGAGTCGGACGCAGAGTTTATGCTCAATAAGCTCGGTGTTTCGGATGAATATCACTTTCTTAAGATGGCAGAACTTCCCTCAGATTTAAAGGTTAAGGTTCTTCTTGCTCAGGCGCTTTTCGGAAATCCCGACATTCTTCTTCTTGACGAGCCGACAAACCACCTTGATTTATCGGCTATCAGATGGCTTGAAAACTTCCTTCTTGATTTTGAAAACACAGTTATCGTTGTTTCTCATGACCGTCACTTTTTAAACAAGGTCTGCACCCATATCTGTGACGTTGATTTCGGCAAGATAACTCTTTACACGGGTAACTATGATTTCTGGTATGAATATACGCAGATGCGTCAGCGTCAGATGCGCGATCAGAACAAAAAGAACGAGCAAAAGATTAAGGAACTGCAGGACTTCATCAACCGTTTCTCTGCGAATGCCGCAAAGTCAAAGCAGGCAACAAGCAGAAAGAAGCAGCTTGACGCCCTTGAGATGATTGAAATGCCCGTTTCCTCGCGCCGTTTCCCCTATGTTGACTTTAAGCCTGACAGGGAATGCGGAAACGACCTTCTTCGTGTTGACCATTTAACGAAAACAATCGGCGACAGAAAGGTTCTCGACGATGTTTCCTTCGTTATCCACCCGAGGGAAAAGGTTGCTTTCGTGGGCTCGGATGTTGTTGCAAAAACAACTCTTTTCAAAATAATTATGGGCGAGATGGAGCCCGACGAGGGTTCATATAAATGGGGCGTAACAACAACCCAGAGCTATTTCCCCTCGGATAATTCGGAATATTTTGACGGCGTTGAGTTAAATCTCGTTGACTGGCTTCGTCAGTACACGGAAGAGCAGCTTGAGGCGGATATAAGGGGCTGGCTCGGAAGAATGCTTTTCAGCGGCGACGAGGCGCTGAAAATGGCAAATGTTCTTTCGGGTGGTGAGAGGGTTCGCTGTATGCTCTGTAAAATGATGCTAAGCGGAGCAAATGTTCTTGTTCTTGATGAACCGACAAACCATCTCGACCTTGAATCCATTACTGCTCTCAACGACGGACTTATCCGCTATCCCGAAACAGTTTTATTCACCTCACACGACCACCAGTTTGTTCAGACAATTGCCGACAGAATTATTGAAATCAGCGGCAATAAATATGTTGAGCTTAAAGGAACATATGACGAATTCCTTGAAAGCTTTGATGAAGAACAGCTCAAGAAGTATTAAATTACGAGTTACGAATTACGAATTGAGGGTGGGCTCTGCCCACACCCGATTATAATTAGTTTTTAGTTGTTAGTTGTTAGTTTCGGGTCGCTCCGCTCCGATTATATAATAGCTGACCGCAGGTCCCGAAACTCCACTCTCCACTCTTCACTCTCCACTCTTTTTTGAAAGGTATGATAAAATGAATTATCGCATTGAACATGATTCAATGGGCGAAGTAAAGGTCCCCGAGGATAAATACTGGGGCGCCCAGACCCAGAGAAGCAAGGATAATTTCAAAATAGGCGCAGGCATTGAAACAATGCCCGGCGAGATAATTTATGCCTTCGGCATTTTAAAAAAGGCAGCCGCAACGGCAAACAATAAGCTTGTTCCCGAAAGAATGACTGCTGAAAAGCTTGAAGCAATTTCAAAAACCTGCGACGAGATTATGGCAGGAAAGCTTTCAGAGCATTTTCCCCTTGTTGTCTGGCAGACAGGCTCGGGAACGCAGAGCAATATGAATGTTAACGAGGTAACGGCAAACAGGGGCAACGAGTTATCGGGTAAAAAATTACTCCATCCAAACGACGATGTCAATATGAGCCAAAGCTCAAACGACACCTTCCCGACGGCAATAAGCATTGCCGCAGTTCTCGGAATTGAAGACAGGGTTATTCCTGCTGTTAAGGTGCTTGTTGAAACCTTCATCCGCCTTGAAAAAGAAAACGAGGGCGTTGTTAAAAGCGGAAGAACCCACCTTCAGGACGCAACCCCGATTGCTTTTTCTCAGGAGATAAGCGGTTGGAGAGCAAGTCTTGAAAAGGATATAAAAATGCTCGAACAAGCAAGCGAAGAGCTTAAGGAGCTTGCGCTTGGCGGAACCGCAGTCGGAACAGGGCTGAATGCGCCAGAGGGATTTGATACCGAGGTTGCAAAAGCCGTCAGCGAGATAACGGGCAAGGCTTTCAAAACGGCTGAAAATAAATTCCACGCCCTGACCTCGAAGGATGAAATTGTTTTTGCCCATGGTGCATTAAAGGCTCTTGCAGCCGATTTGATGAAGATTGCAAATGATGTTCGCTGGCTTGCAAGCGGACCGAGGCTTGGGCTCGGCGAAATAACAATTCCCGAAAACGAACCCGGTTCATCAATTATGCCGGGCAAGGTAAATCCGACTCAGTGTGAAGCGCTGACGATGGTTGCCGTTCAGGTTATGGGTAACGACGCAGCAATCGGATTTGCGGCAAGCCAGGGCAATTTTGAGCTTAATGTTTTTATGCCTGTAATAATATACAACTTTATGCAGAGTGTTCGCCTTCTCAGCGAAGCGGTTATTTCGTTTAATAATAACTGCGCCTCGGGAATTAAGGCAAACAGAGAAAAAATGCACGGCAATTTGCATAATTCCCTGATGCTTGTAACTGCATTAAATCCCTATATCGGCTATGAAAATGCGGCAAAAACCGCGAAGAAAGCATATAAAGAAAACATATCGCTCAAAGAAGCCTGCGTTTCACTCGGCTTCTTAACGGAAGAAGAGTTTGACAGAGTTTTCAAGCCGGAAGAAATGGCTTAAGAATTAAGAATTAAGATTTAAGAATTAAGAATTTCGGGCGGGACACCCGCACCCGATTATATTATCGGCGAACGAAAGGGGCGTTCCCTCCACAGCACACGGGGACGTTCCTCTCCAAGCACCGTTCTTCCTAGAACTGCGTTCGGAGGTGGTTCGTTTGCGACCGCTCCCAGTGGGAGATG
>JAFUZY010000124.1 GCA_017476375.1 Eubacterium sp. | reverse complement strand
TGCAAAAGAAATAATACTATGTGTATTATTTCCAAAATGTAATTTTTAAAAACAAACAAAATATCTGTAAATATTGTTAATAAAACACTACATATTGCGTTGTGACATAATATGACGGCTTTCAGCCAAAATCTTGTTACCAAAAACCGTAACAAAAAAGTAACATATTCTTACAGTTTTGTCAATAGATTTTAAGTTATATTCAAAGGATTAATAAATATTAATTTTTTTTGCTTAAATATATGCTATTGACTTTAAATGAAAAAAAATATATATTTTATATAATATAAAATTTTATTTTAAATTTGGTATTTATTATGAAAAAAGAAAACTATATTTATACGGATACGGTTATAGTCGGCTCAGGTGTTGCAGGGCTTTTTACCGCGCTTTGTCTGCCTAAAAACAAGGATATTCTCATAATAACAAAGGAAGAGCTTAAGGACGCCGATTCCTACCTTGCTCAGGGCGGTGTTTGCGTTTTAAAAAGCATTGATGATTTCAACTGTTATTTTGAAGACACTATGAAGGCAGGGCATTATGAAAACAATCCCGATGCAGTTCGCGTTATGATTGAATCCTCGCCGGATGTTATCGGAACGCTTGTCAGTCTCGGTGTTCAGTTTGATACCGAGGACGGCGGCGAGTTTGATTACACACGAGAGGGGGCGCACCGTCAGAACCGAATTCTTCACTATAAGGATGAAACGGGAAAACAGATAACCGACACCCTTCTTTCAATTGCAAAGAAGAGAAGGAATATAACCTTTGTTACCCAGACGACAATGATTGATTTCATTGAACAGGATAACGAATGCTACGGAATTGTTTGTGAGGATGATTTCGGCGAAATGGGCGCAATTATTGCACGAAATATAATTCTTGCAACGGGAGGAATCGGCGGACTGTTTCTTAATTCAACAAACTTTCCGCATATAACGGGCGATTCCTTTGCACTCAGCATCAAGCACGGCGTTGAGCTTCAGGATATGAACTATATTCAGATTCATCCGACCACTCTGTACAGCAAAAAGAAGGGCAGAAGGTTTCTTATCAGCGAAAGCGTGAGAGGCGAGGGCGCAATACTTCTCAATGAAAACGGCGAGCGATTTACGGACGAGCTTCAGCCGAGGGATGTTGTTACCAACGCCATTGTTGAGGAAATGAAGAAATTCTCAACCGACCATGTTTATATAACTCTTCCAACAATGACGAGCGAAGAGGCAAGAGAGCGTTTTCCGAATATTTTCGACGCCTGTATGGACGAGGGCTATGATATAACAAAGGACGCTGTCCCCGTAACGCCTGCTCAGCATTATATGATGGGCGGAGTTAAAACGGATATAAACGGAAGAACCTCAATGAAATATCTTTATGCGGTTGGCGAAACAGCGTGCAACGGCGTTCACGGAAAAAACCGCCTTGCGTCAAATTCATTGCTTGAAAGCCTTGTTTTTGCAAAGAGAGCGGCTGAGCTTATTGCAAAGGACAATTCAGTTAAAAACGACAAATTCCCGCAGGTTGACCTGAAAGCGTATCCGAAAAAGGCGCAGAGGGAAACGGAATTCAGAGAGCTTATTATGAACGAAATCAAGAGGAAGGACGAGGATTTTTATGCTAAATGGTGTAACAATGAAAATTAATGTTGATGATTATATTATCAACACGCTTAAAGAGGATATAACAAGCGAGGATGTTTCAACAAATGCCGTTATGCCCGAGGATAAAAAGGGCAGGGCAGAGCTTATCTGCAAGGAAAGCGGAATACTCTGCGGTCTTGACGTTTTTGTCAGAACCTTTAAACTTCTTGATGAAACAAGCTATTTTGAAACAAAGTATAAAGATGGCGACAAGATTGAAAAAGGAACCCTTATCGGAGTTGTTTACGGAGATATAAAGGCTCTTCTAAGTGGAGAGAGAACAGCGCTCAATTATCTTCAGCGAATGAGCGGAATTGCAACGATGACGAGGGAATACGCTGACGAGCTTGATGGTTATAAAACCGTTCTTCTCGACACGAGAAAAACAACCCCGAATATGCGCCCGTTTGAAAAGCATGCGGTTAGAGTCGGCGGAGGAACTAACCACAGATATAATTTATCAGACGGCGTTCTTCTTAAGGATAACCATATCGGCGCGGCAGGTTCGATAACAAATGCAATTAAAATGGCAAAGGCATATGCGCCCTTTGTTCGCAAGATTGAAATTGAAACCGAAACCCTTGAGCAGGTTGAGGAAGCAATTAATGCAGGCGCGGATATTATTATGCTTGATAATATGGATAATGAAACCATGAAAAAAGCAGTTGATATGATAGGCGGCAAGGCTCAGACAGAGTGCAGCGGAAATGTTACCAAGGAAAGGCTCAAAGAGATTGCGCAAATCGGCGTTGACTTTGTTTCCTGCGGAGCATTAACCCATTCCGCACCGATACTTGATTTTAGCCTAAAAAATCTTAAACCCATAGAGTAAGTTGCGAGTTTCGCGTTCCGAGTTCCGAGTTGATGGTTACTCGGCTTCGCCTCGAACAATTAACAATAGTAAAGGAGTAAAACTATGTTATATAAAGCAGAATATGATGCAAACGGTAAAAAAGTTTTATGTGAGATGAAGGGCGTAAACCCTGAAATGCTGATGGATATATATGTTAAAAAACTCAGCAAGGGCGAAAAGCTTGAGATTTTTGAAAGTGAAAACGAGTGTGCGATTCTTCTTCTTTCGGGAAGCATTAATTTCACGGTCGGCGACTCAATAAACGAGGATTGCAAAAGAGCAAATCCTTTCCAGAAAACGCCGTATGCGGTTCATTTCCCAAAGGAAACAAAGGCAATCGTTACAGCGTATGAAGAAAGCGAAGTTCTTGTTCAGATGACCGATAATGAAAAGAGTTGGGAACCTCAATTCTATAATCCCGATAACTGCTTATATCAGGAATTCGGCAAGGGTCAGTGGAACGGAACGGGTCACAGAATTGTTTCAACAATGTTCGACCTTGACAATGCCCCCTATTCAAATATGGTTATGGGCGAGGTTTTCAATCAGCCGGGAAGATGGAGCTCATATCCGCCCCATCATCATCCGCAGCCCGAGCTTTATTACTATCAGTTCGACCATCCCGAAGGCTTTGGTGCAGGTTTTGAGGGCGACACTCCTTACAGAACCGAAAACGGCAGTTGCCTTTGCATAAGAGGCGGAAACGCTCATCAGCAGGTTACTGCTCCGGGATACGAAATGTATTATGTCTGGCTCATCCGCCATCTTGACGGCGACCCGTGGGACAAAACAAGAATTTATATTCCCGAATACGAATGGCTTGCAAATGCCGACTGATGATATGAGCATATTTTTAGATGACTGTTTAGAAATCGAAAAAGTCTTTGAGCATAATAATGTTCAAAGGCCTTTCGTTTGCTGCGGGAAAAGCTTTCAGAAAACTGAAATTTTTGAATATTTAAAAAGTTTTAATCCCGTTGTTTTTGACAGAATAAGACCAAATCCGCGATTTGATGATATGGTTGACGCCGCAGAATTATTTAATTTAGAAAACTGTGATTTTATTATTGCAGCAGGCGGCGGAAGCCCGATGGACAGCGCAAAAATGATTCGTATATTAACAAATAACGATGAAAATACTGCGCTTTACGGTGAATTTGAAAATAATAGCATCAAGTCGCTTTTTATTCCGACAACTGCAGGAACGGGAAGCGAGGCGACGAAAACCTCTGTTTTTTATCTCAACGAGGTTCATAAATACAGTGTTCACAGCCTTGATTTTATTCCCGATTATGTTCTTTTTGATGAAAAACTGCTTCAAACGCTTCCTCTTTATCAAAGAAAGGCAACCTGCCTTGACGCGCTATGTCATTCAATTGAAAGCTATTGGAGCTCAAAGGCGAATGAAGAAAGCCGTGAGTATGCAAGAAAATCAATCAAATTGTTTTTTGAAAACAAAGACGGCTATATAAATAATACGCCCGAGGGAAATCTCGGTATGCTTTGGGCGTCTTACTATGGCGGAAAGGCAATCAACATAACAGGAACGGTTGCGCCTCACGCCCTGTGCTATAATATAACGATGAACTGCAAAACGGCGCACGGACATTCGGTTGCGGTTTTGCTTTCGGTTATATATAAATATATGCTTGAAAAAGATTATCCCCGGGAGCTTTTTGATTCCTTTGCAAAGGTTATGGGCTCAAACAAAGCGGAGGACGGACTCAAGATTTTTAATTCCGTTTTGAATGAATTTAAGCTTGAAAAACCGAAGTTTGATGAAGCAAGGATTGATGAGTTTGTTGATGAGGTTAATGTTTCAAAGCTTAAAACAAATCCCGTTTCGTTTGATGAAAATGATATTAAGGAAATTTATAAAAGGTTGAATAATGAGTTATAAGTATGAAATGCACTGCCATACCGAAATGGTCAGCCAGTGCGGAAGAGTTCACCCGAAGGAAATAGTAAGGCTTTATAAGGAAAAGGGATACTCGGGAATTGTTGTAACCGAGCATTACAGTCCGCTGACATTTACAGGACTTTCAAGAATTTTTCCTCAGAATAAGATTGATTTTTATATTTCCTCCTATTATGAAATGAAGAAATATGAAGATGATGATTTTTCGGTTATGTTCGGGATGGAGCTTCGCCACTACGGAACGGGTGCTGATTATCTTATTTACGGCGTTGACCCCGAGTGGCTGAAAAAGCAAGGGAATCTTATGTTCCCCTGGGAAAAGAGCATATATAATCTTATGCATAAGGAGGGCTATCTCGTTTTTCAGGCTCATCCCTTCAGACCGTATATATTAAGATGTAATCCGAAATACATAGACGGCGTTGAGATTTATAACGGCAAAACTCCGAAGTCACAAAACGACAAGGCTTATCATTGGGCAAAAAAGAATAATAAGCTGATGGTTTCGGGCTCGGATTTCCACACGAAGGAGCATTTAGCTCTCGGCGGAATCATAACCGAAGAAAAAATCAGAAATAACAAAGATTTGATAAGAGTTTTAAAGAAACAAAACTTTGAAATGATTAAAACATATTAAAAGGGGCTGTAAAAAAACAGCCAAATAGAAAAGCAGGATTCACTGAAAAGCGAGTCCTGCTTTCATTTTGTGGAAAAGTGCAAGAAATGTTTAAAATTGTGCGTGCTTAACAGAGGTGCAGAGTTTTGCACCTTTTGTGTGGAAAAGTTTTCAGTTTGATTATGCCACCTTGTAGGCAGCTCTGGTTTTCAAATGGTATTTGTGCAAGTTAAAACCGCAACAAAAGTTGCGCTCTCTTATTTGCAATATATCTCAATTGCTTTTGCTGTAAACAGAGCAGTTCCTTCTCCACCATAGCTATCAATGTTTTCGGTAAATTCTCCGCCACTTGCATACATCTTTCCCAGACCTGATAAAATTTCT
>JAFUZY010000123.1 GCA_017476375.1 Eubacterium sp. | reverse complement strand
TCGTAGTTTAATTTTCAAGGTCCTTGCCTGTTGCTCTCAACAAGCAGCTTAAGTATAATAACAGAGAGATATTCATTTGTCAACAACTTTTTTCAAAAAATCTCATTTTTTTAAAATTGTAACAGTTATAACAAATTGTAAGATTTAAAGTTGATAAAAAGAGTGCAAAATGTTTAGTTTATCTAACGCATTGCAATTATATATAGATGATTATAATTAATATACTTGAATTTATTAACAACATTTGTTATAATTCTTTTCAGCAACATTTACGGAGGTGATATTTTGCCTATCAGAATAGATAACGAACTGCCTGCAAAACAGAGACTCGAAATGGAAAACATATTTGTTATGAGCAACAAACGAGCTGATACGCAGGATATCAGACCGCTTAAGATTATTATCCTTAATCTTATGCCGACAAAGCTTGAAACGGAGACCCAGCTTCTCAGATTGCTTTCAAACTCCCCTCTTCAGATTGATATTGAATTTCTTCAGGTTGCATCGCATATTTCAAAGAACGTTTCAAAAAACCATATGGATAAGTTTTATCAAACCTTTGATGAAGTTAAAGGCAACCGATATGACGGAATGATTATAACAGGCGCGCCCGTTGAGCATCTTGAATATGAAGAGGTTGATTACTGGGAAGAACTATGCAAAATTATGGAATGGACAAACACGAATGTTTATTCAACCTGGTATATCTGCTGGGGCGCTCAGGCAGGACTATATTACCACTATGGTATTCCGAAATACAAAACCGAGAAAAAGGTTTTCGGAGTTTTCCCCCACTATTCGCTTGATGAAACGCATCCATTGATGAGAGGGCTTGACGATTTATTCTACGTTCCCCATTCGCGCCATACGGAAATCAGAATGGAGGATATAGCAAAGGTTAAGGATTTACAGATTATTTCATACAGCGAGTATTCGGGAGTTCACATAATTTCCGATATGGCATGCAGAAAGTTCTTTATTACAGGTCACAGCGAATACGACAGAGATACCCTTGCAAAGGAATATTTCAGAGATGTTGACAAAGGACTTGATATTGATATGCCTTATAACTATTTCCCGAACAATGATATTAAGCGCGTTCCTCAGATGAACTGGAAGGGCGCAGCAAATATTCTTATAAACAACTGGCTGAATTATTTTGTTTATCAGAAAACGCCGTATGATTTGAATAATTTATGAAAAACGCAGTCAAAGCGACTGCGTTTTTTTAATGCAAAGTGCTAAATGCATAATGCAAAATTGAGGGTCGCTGCGCTCCGATTATATTATCGGCGAATAAATTTCAAGCCCCGAGTTCCGAGTCCCGAGTTCCGAGTTTCGGGCGACACATTCGCGCTTGATTCTAACGGGACGGCGCCCTCGACGACCCTTTTTATACCATTGTCTGAGCTCTTGCGCGAGTAAACCGAAATGCCTAAGGCAAATTATGCCAACGGCAATTCACGCGATTTATCGCAATTCATTTTATGACGGTTGGGCTGAACGACTTATGGGAAGAGGAAAAACACCTCATCCACCGCAAGCGGTCCCCCTTCCTCCTCAAGGGGAAGGTGTGAGGCTTTTC
>JAFUZY010000014.1 GCA_017476375.1 Eubacterium sp. | reverse complement strand
GTCCGCATCATCCGATGCATTAGGAACAAAGGAACAGTAGTAGCCGATAACCAGATGCAGTGTGCTTTCCTTCTGAATATTGTAATCCGCCAGAGTCCTGCTATCCTCCAGCACCTTGCCGGCGAATATCAATTTCTGAATTTCGGGCGCATAGCCCTTTTTATCTTGAATCTTACCCTTAACATTTTCAATAGTGTCTGAGGGCTCAACATCCAAGGTGATGCTTCCGTCTTCAGTCGCCACTTTAACATAAATATCCATGGCATATGCCGTCAGGCTCAAACCCGAGAAGCACGAGAATACCATCAACAGCGACAGTAGGGTGCTTATCACCTTTCTGCTGATTTTTTGTTTCATAATCACTCCTCCTTATATATAGATTAATTATTTTTACACAATTTTCATTTTATCATGAAGTTATACACTTGTCAACTATTGTACAATTAATAATAGCTCGTTTGGCGATAGAAATGCGTTCACCAAAATCAAGGGGACAAAGCGCTTTGCGAATGAGGAATGAGGAATGAGGAATTTCGGGTCGCAAGCGACGATTATATAAATGCATAATGCAAAATGCAAAGTGCAAAATTGAGGGTCGCAAGCGACGATTATATTATCGGCGAACGATAAGCCTCACACCTTCCCCTTGAGGGGAAGGGGGACCGCCTGCGGTGGATGAGGTGTTTCGCCTTTTCCCATCAGTCGGGTAGACCAACCGTCAAATCAAGGGGACACACCTCTTTCAGAGGAATGTCCCCATTGATTTTAGGGAACGCGCAACGCGCTGCTGAAAGAATTGCGATAAATCGCGTGAATTGCCGTTGGCATTAATTGCCTTTCGGCGTTTCGGTTTACTCGCGCAAGCGCTCAAACAATGGTATAAAAATGGTCGGCGTTCTCGCCGACCTGTTATAATCAAGTGCGAATGTGTCGCCCGACAACTCGGAACTCGGAGCTCGGAACTCGGGGCTTGAAATTCCTCATTCGCGCAGCGATGTAAATCCTATTAAATTCAAATATCATCTTGTATATTTAACAAATCTGTGCTATTATACTGATTGCATTCAATTTAATTTTATAAAATCAATCGTATAACCGAGGTGCTTTATGGCATTCAATATTCAAAGATATATGACAAGGGGCGTTGTCAGAGTTGTAAGCGATTCGCTTCGTGCAACTACAAAAAACGAAAAAGAAAGAATCTTTATGAAGCAATTTGCAAAAGCAAGCAAAGCAGCTTCAAAAAAGAGATATAAAGCGGAAAAACAGGGTGAGCATTATCCCCCGTTTTTGATTGCAAGCATAACAAGCTCCTGCAATCTTCACTGCGCAGGTTGCTATTCAAGAAGCAACAACGCCTGCTGCGACAGTAAGCCCGTAGACCAGCTCAGTGCCGAGGAATGGGATAAGATTTTCAGTGAAGCTGATGAGCTTGGAATAAGCTTTATTCTGCTTGCAGGCGGCGAGCCGCTTATGAGATATGATGTTATCAAGCAGGCTGCAGAACACAAAAACATTCTTTTTCCGATTTTTACAAACGGAACATATCTCCACGAAAAATATCTTGATGTTCTTGATGAAAACAGAAATCTTGTTCCGATTATCAGTATTGAAGGCGACGAAAAACTGACTGACGAAAGAAGGGGCGAGGGCGTTTATCAAAAAGTAACCGACGCTATGAACAGCATCAAAGAGCGAGGAATGATTTTCGGCGCATCTGTCACCGTTACGACCGAAAACATCAACGAGGTTTATTCCGATGAATTTCTTGATAACCTCTATAATCTCGGTTGCAAGGCAGTTATCTTCGTTGAGTTTGTTCCCGTAACCGAGGAAAGTGCCCATCTTGCGCCGGGCGAAAAGGAACAGGCATATATGCAAAAAATGATTAAAAAACTTCGCAGAAGAAAAAGTGGAATGGTTTTCATCGCCTTCCCCGGTGATGAAAAAAGCTCGGGCGGATGCGTTGCCGCAGGAAGGGGCTTCTTCCATATCAATTCCCATGGCGGAGCCGAGCCCTGCCCGTTCTCGCCTTATTCCGATATTAACGTTCGCGACACCTCGCTCAGAGAAGCAATGAAATCACCGCTGTTCACCGCTCTGCAAACCGAAGGCTTGCTTAAAGACGACCACATCGGCGGCTGCACCCTTTATATGAACAGGGATAAGGTTGAAGCAATAATCAATGCAAATTAAAACAATCTAAATAAGGAGATAAATCTATGAAAGCTGCAGTATTAAACAAATATAATAAGAATAATCTTAATCTTGAAATAAAAGATATCCCCCAACCTCATCCCTCTGACAATGAAGTTTTAATCAAAATTATGGCTGCGGGAGTTAATCCTCTTGATAATATGGTAACAAGGGGCGAGGTCAAGCTCATTGTTCCATATAAAATGCCACTTGTTATGGGAAATGAGTTTTCAGGAATTGTTGAAAAAACAGGAAAAAACGCAAAGCGCTTTAATATCGGCGACAGGGTTTACGGCAGGATGCCCCTTGATAAAATCGGAGCATTCGCAGAATATGCCGCCATTGATGAAAGGGCAATTGCAAAAATGCCGGAATACCTTTCTTTTGAAGAAGGAGCCTGCGTTCCCCTGACTGCACTGACTGCTCAGCAGGCGCTAAATCTGATGAACCCAAAGCAGGGTGAAACCATCTTCATTTCAGGCGGAACAGGAAGTCTCGGAGCTATGGCAATTCCGATTGCAAAGGCAATGGGATTAACCGTTATAACTAATGGCAGCGGGGATAATGAAGAAAGAGTTCTTCGCCTTGGTGCAGATAAATTTATCGACTACAAAAAAGAAGATTATTCAAAAACAATCAGTGACGTTGACTATGTTCTCGACACGCTCGGAGACAGGGAGCTCGAAAAGGAATTTTCAATTTTAAAAGAAGGCGGAACCCTTGTTTCGCTAAGAGGACTTCCGAACGGGGCATTTGCAAAAAGAGCAGGTCTTTCAAAATTTAAGCAAATTCTTTTCGGATTTGCGGGTGGAAAATATGATAAAATGGCAAAAAAGCGCAATCAGCAATACCATTTTATCTTTGTTCACGAAGACGGAAAGGGGCTTGAAGAAATCAACGGCATTTTCAGTGAAACTCATCTTGAAGCTTCGGTTGATGAAGTGTTTAGCCTTGAAAACATTAATGAAGCTCTGAGCAAAGTTGCAAACGGAAAGTCCAAGGGCAAAACTATTATTAAAATTGGTGAATAAAATGACTAAAAGAAAAATTGAAATAACCGACTGCGCCGATATAATAACAAGAGAACTAAAAAAAGGCGCATTCTTAACAACTAAAAAGGACGATAAAATCAACTCAATGGTAATCGGTTGGGGACATATCGGCAGAATATGGGAGCGCCCTGTTTTTGTTGCATATGTTCGCGACTGCAGATACACAAGCAAGCTGCTTGATGAAACAAAGGAATTTACGGTTAACGTTCCTGTAAACGGATTTGATAAAAAAGCTTTTTCCGTCTGCGGAACAAAGAGCGGACGCGATATGGATAAAATCAAGGAATGCGGTTTAACCCCCGTAGAGCCCGAAATCATTTCAGCTCCGGGTTTAAAGGAATTTCCTTTAACCCTGGAATGTAAGGTTATATACAGGCAGGAGCAGGACACTTCCCTTCTTCCCGATGAAATCAGAAGGCAGTTTTATTCAATTGAAAGGAGTGAACATATTTCATACTACGGCGAAATCGTTGCCGCATATATGATTGAGGAATAGGGAGAAAATATGAGCAAAAAAATCATTGCAGTTAATGCAAGCCCAAGAAAGGGCTGGAACACTGATACGCTTATTAACGAAGCAATAAAAGGGGCAAAAGAAGCAGGTGCAGAGGTTGAAAAATTCGACTTATTCCGCCTTGAAAAATACACGGGTTGCATTTCCTGTTTCGGATGCAAAAAGGAAGAATTCAAGGGTCATTGTATTTGCCGCGATGGCTTAACTCCCGTTCTTGATGCAATCAGAGAGGCGGACGGTTTAATAATCGGTTCGCCGAATTATCTCAGCGAAATGACAGCGTCCTTCAGAGCGTTATATGAAAGATTGATTTTTCAGAATCTGACATATAACCTTGAAAATCCCTGCTGCAACGAACATTTTATTCCGGTTTTACTGATTATGACGAGCAATGCGCCGGATAACGCATACCTGGGATTGGTTGAAAACTATAAAAACACGCTCAGCAGATTTATCGGTCCGACAAAAACTCTCATAAGCGGAGACACTCTTCAGCTCAGGGATTACAGCAAAACCGACTGGGAATGGACATTGTTCAACCCTGCTGCAAAGCAGCTTCGCCACGAAACAGTTTTCCCGAAAGAGTGTGAAAAGGCATTTGAAATGGGAAAAGAACTTGCAAAATAACAGGAGAAAATATGAGCATAACGGTTAATCTTTATTACACGGGTAAAAACGGCAGCGCAAAGGCGTTTGCAAGTGAAATGGAAAAAAGCGGCATTGCCGACAGAATAAGGGCGGAACAGGGAAATTTAAGATATGATTATTTTCAGCCCTTAAACGATCCTGAAACAATTTTATTAATAGACAGCTGGGAAAATCAGGAGGCAATCGACCTGCACCATTCATCGCCGATGATGAAGGAGCTTGCCACCCTTCGTGAAAAATACGACCTTCATATGAAGGCTGAAAGATATGTTTCAACCGAAAACCCGAGCGATGAAAAGTTTTTAAGAAAATAATTATAGATAAGGAGCAAATATATGGAAATTAAAGCAATTAAATTCAGAAAAGACGGTTATTATTCACAGCCGTTTGCCTTTGGCGGTGAGGAGGGCGCAGATAAATTCGACCCGAATGTTCGCTACCGCGGAACTCTTCAAAACTATCTGATTGACACGGGAAGCGAGGTTATTCTTGTTGACACAGGTCTTCCTGCAGGAACTCCCGAGGAAGCTCCCGATGAAACAACTCCTGCCTTTACGGGCAAGGATATCTGCACCTATATGCAGGCACTTGAAAATCTCGGATACAAGCCCGAGCAGGTCACAAAAATTCTTTTAACCCACAAGCATTCCGACCATTCAGGCGAGCTTAAATCCTTCCCGAATGCAGAAATCTATGTAAATAAAGACGAAATTGAAGCAGATGAGCTGAAGGGTATTGATAATTTAATCCCCGTTTCCTTCTCAGACGGAGCATATTATAATTTCCCCGAAAGTCAGAAGATTGTTGACGGAGTTTACTACATCAAAGCAAAGGGCCACACAAACGGCAACAGCATAGTTATCGCCGAAAACGACGGACTTTTCTATATGCTCCACGGCGATATAACCTATGTTGATGAAGCGCTTTACGAAAACAAGCTTTCGGTGGTTTTTGAGGATATTGAAGCAGCAAGAGAAACCCTCAACAGAGTTCGCGAATTTGTTTTGGCTCACCCGACAGTTTACTGCGGAACCCACACTCCTCAGGGATATGAAAACCTTGAAGGCAAAAGAATTGTTGACCTTGCGAATCCGCCTGAAACAATTCCCGTTGGTGAAATTGTTTTCAAGACTGCAACAGGCAAATATGTTTGTTCAATCTGCGGTTATGTTTACGACCCTGCAGAACACGACGGCGTTGCATTTGAGGACCTTCCGAGTGATTGGAAATGTCCGCGCTGCAAGCAGCCCAAAGAAAAATTCAACAAAGCATAACAACTTTTCATACTCAAAACCGGCAATTGCAGAACGCTCTTCAATTGCCGGTTTTCCTTTATTTAAGTTTTACTTTTTTATCAAAATGTGATATAATTTTTATATAATTAAGAAAAGATTTCACGAGGTAATTATGAACAGACAGGAAGCAATTGACTATATAAAAAATGAATTCAATGTGCCTGACGAGCATCTTTGGATGCAATTTCCCGAATATGCTGTTTTCAGAAATCAAAAAAACAACAAATGGTTTGCGCTTATAACCGACATTGATAAATGCAAGCTCGGGTTAAAAGGTGAAGGAAAAATCAGCATTTTAAACCTTAAATGCGACCCGATTTTGCTTGCTTCCCTGCTCAACAACAGGGGTTATCTTCCTGCATACCATATGAGCAAGAAAACCTGGATAACCGTTCTCTTAAACGGTGAGGCACCCGAGGAACAGATTAAGGACTTAATCCATTTAAGCTATGATTTAATTGATAAGAAAAAATAAGAAGAAGGAATTCTATGCTTTCAAAGAATTATCTTGTTGTTAAAACAGATGAAAATGCGCCGGAAACAACCGTTGTTGCGAAGGACGAAAACAATTCCTTCCTTTTTCAGCTTCAAATAAAGACCTGCAGTAGCGGAACGCCGTTTTATCTTGATGTTAAAAGATTTAAGGGAAAAAGCATTTCATTTAACAATAACGAGTTTATATTCGACGGCGAAACCAATTACATACCCGAGTGTAATATCGAGGCTCAAAAATATCGCCCGACTATGCACTACACAGTTCCTTACGGCTGGTTAAACGACCCCAACGGACTAATCTTTGCTAACGGAAAATACCACATTTTTTGTCAGCACAATCCCCTTTCAACAGTCTGGGGAAATATGCATTGGCATCATTCGATAACCGAGGATTTCATTCATTTTGAGCATCTCGGCGACGCCCTCTTCCCCGACGAAGAAGGAACGATGTTTTCAGGAAGTGCGATAAAAGATATAAATAATGTCAGCTCTCTGGGTAAAGATGCTATTTTGCTTTTCTACACTATTGCAATCTATTCAAATGAAACAAATCAGCCCAAATTCTCTCAGGGACTTGCGTTTTCAAAAGACGGAATTAATTTTGAAAAGTATTCCGATAATCCGATTGTTCCGAATATAGTCGGTGAAAACCGCGACCCTAAAGTTGTTTTTGTTCCTGAAATGAATACATTTGTTATGGCTCTTTATCTTGAAAATAACGAATACTGCCTCTTAAAATCGGATAACCTTTTAAACTGGCAGGAATTTCAGCGCATTAATATTGAAAACGACAGCGAATGCCCCGACCTTTATTATCTTAAAAACAGCAAAAAGTGGATTTTATCGGGTGCTTCCGATTACTACATTATCGGTCATTTTGAAAAAAACGGCTTTGTTACAGAGCAAAATCCCGTCAGATATTATCAGCAACTTGACGAAAGGCTGAGCTATGCTGCGCAGTCTTTTTCAGGATTGAAAAACAGAGTTCTCAGACTAACATGGGAAAACATCAATCCCGAAAACCATCAAAGCTTTTGCGGACAACTGAGTTTGCCGATGGAAATGTCTCTGGTAAGCCTTCAAAACGGTGAAAGAAGGCTGAAATCAACTCTTTGCACGGAAATTGAAAGTAGGCTTAAAACCGTTTACAAGGGTTGTTTGGGCAAATTTGAAACCCATAATCCGTCATTTATCGCAGACATCAACTATTCTGATGAGGATTTTTCAATCAATATAGATGAAACAGTTTTAAAAATAAGCCCAATGAACAACTCAATTACATTTAAAAACAAAGCAATTCCCCTTTCCCTAAGCGGAAAAAGAAATATAAGGGTAATTGTTGATAAAATCAGCATTGAAATTCTTGCAGACGACGGATTAATCTTCTCCTGCATCAAATCAATTTGCAATAAAGATAAAAGAACACTGAATATTTCAGGCGGCAAAACCGAAATATCCGTTTTTGAACTTTAAAAATCATTCGGACTGTCTTTAGACTTAATGAAATAATTCATCTGCAATATACAGATTAAAACTGCCATATCATTAATATGTAAGAGGTTTGGCGTGAATTTTAATTATCAATTTGCATAAAAAAATATATTAATATAAGTGGAGGTAAAAAATGAAACAGCTGATTAAAAACGGAAAAATCTATAACGGAACAGAAAACGAACCCTTTATGGGCGAGATACTCATTGAAGACGACAAAATAGCGGGAATTTACAACTACGCCGAGTCAAAAGGATATGACGGTGAGGATGTTGATAAAGTCTATGATATTGACGGTCTGTCCGTTTCGCCCGGTTTTATTGATATGCACTCTCATAACGACTGGTTTGCCATCAAAAAAGAGCCGCTGCCGTACTTTGAGCCGTTTATTAAACAGGGCATTACCACATTTATTGCAGGAAACTGCGGACTTTCCGCTGTTGGTTTCGACAAAGGCACTGCTCATATTGACAAGATGGGCGGTAATCTTTTCGGCTACGGAGAGGACACAGTGGGAATTTTCCCCTCTGCAAAAGAGCTGCTCGACGAGGTTGACGGAGACTGCCCTTGCAACTTAGCAACGCTTGTCGGACACGGCTCCGCAAGAGCCAGTGTTGTAGGCTTTGAAAACAGAGCGCTTACAGAGGATGAAACCAAGGATTTACTTCGTATTTTAGAGGAAAGTTTGGAGGGCGGCGCCCTCGGAATTTCGCTCGGACTGATGTATGAGCCCGGATTATATTCCGATAACGAAGAGCTGAAAAAGGTAGTGGACCTTTGCGTTAAGCACGACAAGGTTTTAACCGTTCATCCCAAAGCAGAATCCAAAGTTTCCATGGGCTATCCCCAGCTCTTTGGTCGTTCACATCTTTTAAGAGCGCTTGATGATTTAGTGGAAATTTCCCGCGGAACAAACCTGAAGCTTCAGTATTCCCACGCTATTTTCATTGGCGCCAAAACACAGAAGGATATGCCTGAATTTTTGGAGATTGTTAAAAAATTAAGGGATTCGGGTGTTCGCTTCCAGTGGGATATATATAACGATACCTACGGTGTTTCTGTAATAACTGTTTTTATGCCCGCCTGGTATATGGGAATGAGCGAGGAGGAGCGCAATAAGCCTCTTAATAAATTTAAGATTAATGCCCTTGTTAATGCCACAAAATTTCTTTTAGGCTTTAATTTCAACAACATTGAAGTTGCCTATATCGGTCCCGGCTACGAACACTATGAAGGCAAAACCGTGGCGCAACTGGCACGGGAAAACAACAAAAAGGATTTGGATATGTATCTCCAGCTTTGCCGTGAATCAAACTTTAAGGGCAGAGTCAATATGGGTCCCTACACCACGCAGGAGATTATCCACAGCTTTGAAAAAAATCCTCTTTGCCTGTATATGACAGACGCATGGGTGGAAGAGCACGGGGTTCAGAACCCTGCATTATACGACTGCTTCCCGAGATTTCTGCAGGATTCTTTAAAGGGGCTTGGCGACACGATGCCAAAAACCATAAACAGAATGACGGGAGCCTCTGCCGACAGGTTTGGTATTAAAGACAGAGGTTATTTGAAAAACAATTATTTTGCAGATATTACAATATTTGATGAAGACGAACTGTTAAATACAACGCCCGATAAAAAATCATCTTTCGGCATCCGCAAAGTAATGATAAACGGCAAAATGGTTTGTGAAAACGGCACACTTGACACTGAGGCATTAAAAACCTCCGGTAAAGCCATCCGTGGGTAAGAAATACATAATTCACTGACAGCGATTTTACTCAAAACTCAAGAACAAAACAGAGGATGTCTCACTTAAGGCGTCCTCTGTTTTTTCATTTTTCAAGCAAAACAGCGTGGCTATTCCCGGGATTGCCGCAATTCACCACGCTTATTCGTAATGGGTTTCTGCAAATCATTTATCTTTAAAAACCGGACATTCCTTATGCCGGCTATTCAGAAGTTGTCTGTCAGTTCAATATAGTACGGACAGATGTTTTCATAGTGCCCGTCCTTCATTCTGAAGCCCTTTGGGATAACGCCGAGCTGCGTAAACCCGATACGCTCGTAAAGATGTCTTGCGTGGACATTGCTTTCAACAACGGCGTTAAACTGCAGTATTCTGAAGCCAATTTTCCCGGCGTTTTCAATACAGTCAAGCACTAACTTTTCACCGATATGCTTTCCTCTGCAAGAGGAACTGACGGCATAGCTTGCGTTGCAGATATGACCGCATCTGCCGACATTGTTAGGGTGAAGAATATACAGACCTACCACCTTGCCGTTATCCTCTGCTACGCCGCAATAACTCTGCGAAGCAAAGAACTCCGCTCCCGTCTCACTGTCAAGTAACTCTTCCTGCGGAAAAGCAATACCGTCCGCAACAACCTCGTTCCAAATGGCAACCATCGCCGCTAAATCTTTTTCATTATATTTTCTGATAATCATATAATCATCTCCAACATCCCGATTTATCGGGTTCATTATACCACATCATACGAAAAAAATACAGTATGGATATAAAGAGTAACGGGGCTGTAAAAAAACAGCCAGATAAAAATACAGGAATTCACTGAAAAGTGAGTTTCTGTATTTTTTAACACATTGCTGATATTTGGTTGAAAAATCATTGTTTTTGAGTATGGAAAACAGAGGTGCTGAGTTTGGCACCT
>JAFUZY010000122.1 GCA_017476375.1 Eubacterium sp. | reverse complement strand
CTGTTAATAGTCCTTTGTGTCAGCATAACTCTTGCTTTTTGCTCGTTTTTTATTCATTATGAGAATAAAACAAATAGCGTAGATAATCCGAATATTTCAAAAAACACGGTTGTTATAGACGCAGGACACGGAGGGAAAGATGCCGGAACAATCGGAATTGACGGAACAGAGGAAAAGAAAATTAATCTTGAAATTGCTAAAACATTATATGATTATCTTATGGTTTGCGGAATAAACAGTGTTTTAATCAGAAACGGTGATTATGAAATATATAAAGAAAATGAAGAAAGAAACCGTTCGGATTTATATAACAGGCTTGATTTTGTAAATTCATTTGAAAACAGTGTTTTAATCTCCGTTCATCAAAACCATTTTGAAAACGAGAGGGAATGGGGAACTCAGATTTGGTATTCAGCCAATACCCCCGAAAGTAAAATAATCGCTGATAACATTCTGATTAATGTTAAGGATTTTCTTCAGCCAAACAATAAAAGAGAAAACAAGGAATCCGATAACAGCTATTATATTCTTTACAAAGCATCTGTTCCGTCCGTTATGGTGGAATGCGGATTTATGAGCAACAAGGAAGAAAACAGAAAACTTCAGGATTTCGAATATCAAAAGGATATTTCATATTGTATATTAACGGGAATATGCAATATTGTATAAAAGAGGAAAATAAGATGGCAGTAAAAAGTGTTTATATTTGTTCAAATTGCGGATACGAAAGTGCAAAATGGTATGGAAAATGCCCGAGTTGTTCTGAATGGAACACTATGGAAGAGCATATTCCAAGCGTTCAGACAAAAGGAAAGAGTTCTTCTTTTTCAGCACGGGCAGCTGTTGCGTCCGTTAAAAAGCTAAGTGAAATAAACAGCGATATTGAGAAGCGTATTTTAACGGGAGTAAATGAATTTGACCGTGTTCTTGGCGGAGGCATTGTTGAGGGCAGTCTGATTCTCCTGAGCGGCGACCCGGGTATCGGAAAATCTACTATTCTTCTTCAGATTTGTGAGTATCTCGGGAAGAGCAAAACAGTTTTATATATCAGCGGTGAGGAATCAGCCCGTCAGATAAAGCTGAGAGCTAACCGACTTGGGGTAACAACGGAAAATCTCTATGTATTAGCCCAGACCGATGTTTTATCTATTGTTGAAACAATTAAGGTTGAAAAGCCCGATGTTGTTATAATTGACTCAATTCAGACTATGGTAATAGACGGAATTTCTTCAACGGCAGGCAGCGTTACTCAGGTCAGGGAAAGCACTAATCTTTTTATGCATCTTGCAAAAGACCTTGGAATACCTGTTTTTATTGTTGGGCATGTTAATAAAGACGGAGCAATCGCAGGACCAAAGGTCCTTGAACATATTGTTGATACAGTTCTGTATTTTGAAGGTGAAAGAAATTATTCATACAGAATACTGAGAAGCGTTAAAAATCGATTCGGTTCTACTAATGAGATTGGCGTTTTTGAAATGACTCAAAGGGGACTTCAGGAGGTTGAAAATCCCTCTCTTTTAATGCTCTCGGGAAGACCGAAAAACACAAGCGGAACCTGCGTAGCCTGCACTATGGAAGGTTCAAGACCGATTCTTGCTGAGGTTCAGGGTCTTGTAACAGCATCCGGATTCGGAACTCCGCGAAGAATGAGCACAGGTTTTGATTACAACCGAATGAGTATGCTAATCGCTGTTCTTGAAAAGCGTGCAGGCTATTTCTTCAATGGCATGGACACATATCTCAATGTTGTCGGCGGATTAAGGCTTTATGAGCCAGCAGCCGATTTAAGCGTTGCAATGGCGCTTATATCTTCTTTAAAAGATTCTGTTGTTAATGAAAACACGCTTGCCTTTGGTGAAATCGGATTAGCAGGGGAGATAAGAGCTGTAAACAATTGCGAGCTCAGAATCAGCGAGGCAATGCGACTTGGATTTACAAAATGTGTTATTCCGTTTCATAACTATAAATCTCTTTCAAAAGAAATAAAAGTTAATATGGATATTGTTCCGGTCAGAAATATAAGAGCGGCATTTGATGCTGTAACAGAATAGGAGTTAATTATGTTTAATGCGCTGTCTTTATTATTTGTTATTCCAATTATATTGATATTAGTTATTGCAATTATTGTTGTTGCGGTTAACCAATCAAAAAAATAATTATTTCCCTAAAGGGAATATAACCGATATTGAAAAATTTCCATAATTTCGCAAAATTAATATTTTGCGAAATACAGGGGAGTTTTGAAATAAAAATTAAGCAAATAAGGTAAAAACGCTGAAAACCGCCCCGATAAAGGCGTTTCGGCGTTTTTTCTGTTGTAAAATGAAAAATATACTCTGCTCTGGAGACGATAGAAATATTTCAGTTGAACATTTCATCATTTAAAACATTTCTATCGGACGGCTTATTTTATTATTCTTCTTTATATAAGAAGGTTAATTTAATTTATCAGTAAGTATAGTTATAAAAATGATTGCTTTGCTCTTGAGGCTCTCAGATTTATCAGAATGATACTTTCATCATTCTGAATAATTCTATTTTATTACTGAAAGCATATACACTGCCTGTATAAAAAAAAATTTGTTCTTTTTTATTGCTTTTTGCTTGATTTATTTGTTCCCTTCTGATATTATATTTTCGTAATTGCAAAAAGTTTTGCGAAATAATACAAATTTTAAGAGGTAACACAACAATGCGCAGAGAAGAATTTTCAACCCTTCCGAGTCTCGTTCAGGATTATTTAATATATATTGAAGCAATAAAAGGACACAGCGAGCTTTCCGTTCTTGAATACGCAAGTGATTTAAGAACCTTTTTCAGATATATTTCTGTTCAAAAACACCTCTCCCCTGCCGGTATTGATGAAAGCGAAATTGATTTAAGCACTATTGACATTAATGTTATTTCATCAGTTACTCTCAACGACGCATATCAGTTCCTCATATACTGCCGTAATGTTCGTAAAAACAGCGAGGCAACAAGAGCTAGAAGAGTTATAAGCATTAGAAGGTTTTATGCCTATTTGACCGATAACCTCGGATTATTGAAGGTTAATCCTATGAAAAACCTTGATACTCCAAAAATAAAAAAATCACTCCCGAAATATCTGACTCTTGAGGAGGCTCAAAAGCTTCTTAGTGTTATAGACGGAAGGAACAAGGAAAGAGATTATGCGATTATAACTCTTTTCTTAAACTGCGGAATGCGACTTGCTGAGCTTGTTTCAATAGACTATTCGGATATAAAGTCAGACGGAACAATTGTTATAACGGGCAAAGGAAACAAAGAAAGAACAATTTACCTAAATAACGCATGTATAGACGCTATAAATGCATACAGAAAAGTCCGCCATAACGACGGAGTTAAGGACAGAGCCCTGTTTTTAAGCTCGAGAGACCAGCGAATCAGCCCGAGAATGGTTGAAATAATGGTTAATAAATATCTTGAAAAGGCGGGTCTCGGCGGAAGAGGTCTTTCCGTACATAAGCTTCGCCATACGGCTGCAACGCTTATGTATCAGCACGGAGACGTTGATGTGCTTCTGCTAAAAGAAATTCTCGGTCACGAAAACCTCGGAACAACCGAGATATATACTCATATAACTAACGAAGCAACAAGAAACGCGGTTGAATCAAATCCGCTTGCCAATATAAAGTCGCAGAATAAATAGTTATATCTTAATAATTGAGCCTATCAGAAAAGACGCAAGTGCATTAACAAGCGAAATTGCAGCTACAACTAAGCCATAGATTATGTATTTTTTCAGATAATATTTAATTTCAATTTTATATCCGTCATTTCCTTTTGCAGCAATTTCAAATATATTTTTGCTTAAGGAGGCGCTTGTTTGAATTGCATATATCAAAACTGCCGCAACTGCTGCGCCCTCGGGAATAATCATCAAGAGTGAAAAACCTGCTCCTTTCATATTGAAGCTTACATAGAAATATGCAATTTTTATTGCAAGCTCACACCCTATTAAAAACGGAACAAGATTAATGAAGGGAAAACCGATTAAACACATTCCGAGCAAAACGCATATAACATAAACTGAAAAATACAGAAAAAATCTGTTTAAAAAAACCGAGGCAAAACTTGATTCTGATACTTTTAAAACTAACTCAATCAGTTTTGAAAGAGCAGTGTTGTTTATTAATTCAAAGCAAAACGAACCGAGAATTAATCCGGCAGCATAAAACAGCGCCGGATATATATAATCTTTATTTTCAATAATTATTTCATCAAAATCTTTTTCACTTTTAATAATATTATGCATTTTTACACCTTGAATTTATTTGATTTTTTAACTGCAAGAATTCCGAACAGTGCTCCTGTTAAAATAATAATTGCAAGCTTAATTAAAAAGAATATAAAGCTGTTATCGTTAAATATAAGATTTATAACAGAGTAAAAAATTAACGGTATCTGAGAAACAATTCCCATTAATGCACCGTTGTTTTTCATTGATTTAACCGAAACAAAGGCTATAATTGCACTGCAGAAAAATACAATAAATATTGAGAACACCTTGTTTATATCAAGGTTTAAATCAAGCCTGTATGTTATCTGTGAAAACAAAAATGTGAAAACTAATATTGAAATGATTGTTGATATAATAGCTTTAAGTGCAAATTTTGCAAGCAGCTTATTTGTTGAATTAATCATAAAAACTCCCCCGATACCTATTTAAAGATATTCGAGGGAGTTTTTATTTATAACTTATTTTTCAATTCTTTCCTCTGCTTCTTTTACAGAATCGGAAATTTCTTTGGTTTCCTTTTTATTTGCTTTCTTTTCCTTAGCAGCCTCACGCGCAGCTTCAACCTCTTTCCTGTGTTGCTCGGTTTTTGTAAGGTTTGTGTTAACTGCCCAGCGCTGAAGCTTCATCTTAGTTCTGTCTGCGCCTGTTTCAATAACAATATCCTCTTCGCGAATCGTAACAACTCTGCCGACAATACCGCCGATTGTTATGATTTCATCGCCGATTTCAAGAGAGGACCTCATTTCCTGCTCTTCCTTCTGGCGCTTTTTCTGAGGTCTTATCATTAAGAAATACATAACGCCGACAAGAATTACCATTAAAATAATTCCAGAATACTGCTGTACACCTCCGGCTGTTGCCTGAGAACTTGATGCAGCTCTTGCCATTAATAAAATTGAATTCATAATTATTTCCTCCTAATTATATAACAAATTGATTATATAGTAATTCTTAAAATAATGCAAGGGTTATTTTATATTCTTGTATCAAGCCTTTCACAATATTCATTCTTATAATCCTCAAATGAAGAATTTTCAATATTCTCTCTTATTTCCTTCATAAGATTATTGTAAAAATGAAGATTATGGATAACGGCAAGCCTCATACCAAGCATTTCATTGCTCTTGAATAAATGTCTGATATAGGATTTTGAATAGTTTTTGCAAGTTGAGCAGGTGCAGGTTTCATCAATAGGCTTTTCGTCATTTTTGTATTTTGCGTTATTGATATTTATTATTCCCTTTTTCGTGAATAACTGGCCGTGGCGTGCATTTCGTGAGGGCATAACGCAATCAAACAGGTCCACTCCCCTGCTGACTCCTTCAAGGATATTTCCCGGAGTTCCGACTCCCATCAGGTATCTTGGTTTATTCTTAGGCGCGTAGGGTTCAACAGCTGAAATTATGCGATACATATCCTCCTTAGGCTCGCCAACCGCAAGACCGCCGATAGCATATCCGTCTAAATCTAGCTTTGAAATTTCTTTCATATGTTCAATTCTGAGGTCGTCAAAGGTGCAGCCCTGATTAATGCCGAATAAAAGCTGTTGCTTGTTTATTGTTGTTTCAAGAGAATTCAGCCTCTGCATCTCCTTCTGGCATCTTTCAAGCCATCGAAGAGTTCTTAAACAAGCCTCTTTAGCATATTCGTATTTTGCCGGATTTTCAACACATTCATCAAACGCCATTGCAATTGTTGAGGCAAGATTTGATTGAATTTGCATACTTTCCTCAGGACCCATAAAGATTTTTCTTCCGTCAATATGAGAGTTAAAAGTTACTCCATCGTCGGTTATCTTGTTAAGCTTTGCAAGTGAAAAAACCTGAAATCCGCCGGAATCGGTTAGTATCGGCGCATTCCAATTTGTAAACTTATGTAAGCCGCCCATATCATAAACTAAATCGTCACCGGGTCTGACATGAAGATGATATGTGTTGCAAAGCATAATCTGAGCGCCGACATCCTCAAGGTCCCCGGTTGACAGACCGCCTTTGATAGCCGCAGATGTTGCAACATTCATAAAACAAGGAGTTTGAACAGTTCCGTGTACTGTTTCAAAAACACCTCTTCTTGCTGTGTTTTCTTCCTTTATAACTGTATATTTCATTATAGCTCCTGTTTTTAAATTATTAATATCGCATCTCAAATGTATATGGATTATATGTTATTAATAAAAATTGTGCAATTTTGCATAATCATAACACAAAAAAAGAACAGGTGCAAGAAATTCCTGCACCTATATTCTAAAATAAATCACTATGCGTTCCTGTTCGCAATAATTCTAAAATGAGTTTATCATGATAAGCTCTATATATCAATAGCCAATCGGGCTTAATATGGCATTCACGAACATTAGCGTTTTTAGAATAATTTACTAATGCGTGGTCTCTGAATTTTTCCGGCAGCTTTTCTTCATTAGCCAACATATTAATAACATTAACTAACTCATCAATATCATAGTTTCTCTTTACGGCAAGTTTATAATCCTTCTTAAACTGACCTGTATATTCTACTCTAAGCATTTAACGACTCCATAAATTCATCAACTGTATCAAAAGGTCCGTATAAATCCTCTCCTCTGTCTGCTTTTTCGATGGCAGCTATTGTTTCTGAATTTGGAACATCAGTAGTTATTTCAAAAGGAATTCTATGTTCTCGAACAACTGTTTTAGCAAAAATATTAAAAGCTGAGCTTACAGATATTCCAATCTCATTACAAAAAGCATTAAACTCTTTTTTGGTTTGTTCATCCATACGAATATTAACATTAGTTTGAGCCATTATTAACACCACCCTTCAATAATATTATATGCAAATAATATGTAATTGTCAATAATATTATATCATATTAATAGACAATTTATAGAATTAACATTGCGTCGCCAAATGAAAAAAATCTGTATTTTTCTTCAACAGCCTTTTTATACGCATTCATAACGTTATCATATCCTGCAAAAGCGCTGACCAACATAATTAAAGTGCTTTCGGGAAGATGAAAGTTGGTTATCTGAGCGTCTATAACCTTGAATTTATATCCCGGATATATAAATATTTCCGTGTTTCCTTCATCCTCATCTATTTTACCGAGCTTCGTTGCAACGCTTTCAAGAGTTCGTGTGCTTGTTGTTCCAACGCTTATAACTTTATTCCCGTTTTTCTTGGTTTCGTTAATTAATTCGGCTGTTTCTTTCGGAAGCTGATAGTATTCGCTATGCATTTTATGATTAGTAACATCATCAACCTTAACAGGTCTGAAGGTTCCCAGCCCGACGTGAAGAGTAACATATCCGATATTGACGCCCTTCGCCTTTATCCTTTCGAGCATTTCCTCGGTAAAGTGTAAACCTGCTGTTGGCGCTGCGGCTGATCCCAGCTCCTTTGAATACACCGTTTGGTATCTTTCGCCGTTATCAAGTTCTGCCGTTATATACGGCGGAAGGGGCATTTTTCCGATTTTATCAAGAATATTATATATTTCTTTACTGTCGCATTTAAACCGGATTATTCTGTTTCCGTCTTCGGTTATATCAATTACCTCACATTTGGTTATTCCTTCGCCAAAGACAAATTCTGAGCCGATTTTTGCTCTTTTTCCCGGCTTGCACAGGCATTCCCAGACGTTGTTTTCCATCTGTTTCAACAAAAGAAATTCAACAACTGCGCCCGTTTCTTTTTTTACGCCGTAAATTCTTGCAGGAATAACCCTTGTATTGTTTAGAATAAGGCAATCTCCCTCATTAAGGTATTCAATTAATTCCGAAAAAACTCTGTGTTCAACTTTTCCGTCATCCTTATGAAGAACCATAAGCCTTGATGAATCGCGTGGCTCAACGGGAGTTTGAGCAATCAATTCTTGTGGAAGTTCATAGAAAAAATCCGATGTTTTCATTAATATTCTCCAAATTGTATAATTGACATAAAAATATAATAAGTGTATTATTAATATAATATAAATATGCAGTATTGCGGCTTGAAAGGAATTGCAACACTTAAAAGATATTGCAATTTGAAATATTATATTGCATATTTATTAATATTACAAGTTCAAAGGAGAAAAAAGATGAAAAAATTCAAAGTCGGAATAGTTGGAGCAACAGGAATGGTTGGCCAGCGCTTTATGACACTGCTTTGCGAGCATCCGTGGTTTGATGTTGTTGTTCTTGCCGCTTCCTCAAGAAGCGCCGGAAAGAAATACACAGATGCAATCGGCTCAAAATGGTGTATGGATACCCCGATTCCTGAGAAGTTTAAAGATATGGTTGTTATGGACGCAACAAACGATATTAAAAAGATAACCTCAATGGTTGACTTCGTTTTCTGCGCAGTAAATATGAAAAAGGATGAAATCAAAGCTCTTGAAGAGGAATATGCAAGGCATGAGTGCCCCGTTGTTTCAAACAACTCTGCACACAGATTTACAAAAGATGTTCCTATTGTTGTTCCCGAGCTTAATGCAGAGCATATAAACATAATTCCTGCTCAGAGAGAAAGACTCGGCACAAAAAGAGGATTTATTGCAGTTAAATCAAATTGCTCGCTTCAATCATATGTTCCCGCCCTCTTCCCTCTTCATGAAAAGTTCGGCGTTAAGGATGTTTTAGTCTGCACATATCAGGCTATCAGCGGTGCAGGTAAAACATTTGAAACATGGCCTGAAATGATAGATAACGTTATCCCCTATATCGGCGGAGAAGAGGAAAAGAGCGAAAAAGAGCCTCTTAAGCTTTGGGGCAAAATTGAAGGAAATGAAATTGTTTCCGCTGAAAAGCCTAATTTCACAGCTCAGTGTATTCGTGTTCCTGTTTCAAACGGTCATCTTGGAGCAGTTTTTGTTAACTTTGAAAAGAAGCCTGAGATAGATGAAATGATTGAAATCTGGAACAGTTTCAAAGGCAGAGCTCAGGAGCTTGAGCTTCCCTCTGCTCCGAAACAGTTTTTAAACTATTTCACCGAGCCCGACAGACCGCAGATTAAAAGCGAAAGAGAGCTTGAAAACGGAATGGCTGTTTCAATCGGCAGACTCAGAGAAGATACTCAATACGATTATAAATTTGTTTGCCTTTCACACAACACACTTCGCGGAGCAGCAGGAGGAGCAGTTTTACTTGCAGAGCTTCTTGCAGCAGAAGGATATATGGATTAATTAAGGAGATACCACTATGAAAGAACCTATTTTTACAGGATCGGCAGTTGCAATTATTACGCCTTTCAATGAGGATTTTAGCGTTAACTATGATGAATTCAAGAAGTTCATTGACTGGCAGATTGATAACGGAACAGACGCAATTGTTGTTTGCGGAACAAGCGGAGAGGCGTCAACTCTTTCAACTGCAGAGCATTATGAAGCAATGAAATTCTGTATTGATTATGTTAATAAAAGAGTTCCTGTTATTGCAGGTGCCGGTTCAAATAATACTGAATACGGCATAAGAACCGCTCAGAAGGCTTGTGAATACGGAGCAGACGGACTTCTTCTTGTTACTCCGTATTATAACAAATGTACTCAAAAGGGCTTATACGAGCATTATAAGTTATACCACGATTCAACCGATAAGCCGATTATCCTTTATAATGTTCCTTCCCGTACAGGAGTTAATCTCCAGCCTGAAACTCTCAAAAAGCTTTCGCTTCTTCCGAGAATAAACGGAGTTAAGGAAGCCTCCGGCGATATTTCACAGGTTATGAAAATCAGAGCGCTTTGCGGTGACGATATTAATATCTGGAGCGGTAATGATGACCAGATTCCGGCTGTTATGAGCTGCGGCGGAAAGGGCGTTATTTCTGTTCTTGCAAATGTTTGCCCTCAGGAAACGCATGATATGATTCAAGCATATCTTGACGGAAATGCTTTCAAATGCACCGATATGATGGCAGAGTATCTTGAGCTTGCAAACGCACTCTTTGTTGAGGTAAACCCGATTCCTGTTAAAACTGCCTGCAATATGATGGGCTGGAATATGGGTCCCTGCAGAATGCCTCTTTGCTCAATGACAGAAGAACACGACGCATATCTCAAGGGCGTGCTTGAAAAATACGGACTTATAAAATAATTTTGAGGAATTATAAATGACAAGAATTATACTAACCGGCGCTAACGGAAAAATGGGAAAAGTTATTCAAAGTGTTGTTAGTGCAAGAGAAGATTGCGAAATAGTCGCAGGAGTGGATAAATTTGTTGATAACTCCGTTTCCTTCCCCGTTTATACATCGCTGTCAGATGTTCAGGAAGAAGCAGATGTTATTGTTGATTTTTCCAATCCGGCTCTTCTTGATGAGCTTTTAAGCTTTGCTGAGAAAAAATCGACCGCTCTTGTTATTGCAACTACGGGCTTTGATGATTGCCAGAAAAAGCAGATTCAGGACGCTTCAAGCAAATGCCCGATATTTTTCACTTATAATATGAGCCTCGGGATTAATCTTCTTGCAAATCTTGCAAAAAAGGCAGTTTCTGTTCTCGGAAATGATTTTGATATTGAAATTATTGAGCAGCACCATAACCAAAAGATTGATGCTCCGTCCGGAACTGCGCTTATGCTTGCAGATGCAATAAGCGAAGAATTTGATAAGCCTCGCAAATATGAATACGACCGTCATTCCAAGAGAGAAAAGCGTTCTAAGGAAGAAATCGGTATTCATTCAGTTCGAGGCGGAACAATAGTTGGAGAACACTCAATTCTTTTTGCAGGGAGAGACGAGAATATAACCCTTTCCCACTCGGCAAGAAGCAAGGAAATCTTTGCTGTCGGAGCCGTTAATGCAGCTGTTTTTATGAAGAATAAAACACCCGGAATGTATGATATGGGTGAGCTTGTTAAATAAACTATGAACGATACAGAGAAATATTTTTTGCATCTTATATCATCGCATCTGAATAACTCCCCTCCTCTGCCGAAAAATGAGGCAGATTGGATGGGAGTTTTTAAGCTTGGTGAGCTGCATAATTTAAGTGCATTGCTCTGTTTGTCAATAAAAAAACTCAGTCCTGAAAACAGACCGCCTGCAAAGATAATGAGCTATTTCAATCAGGCGCTGGGAATGACGATTCAAAGCTATGAAAACAAGGTTTCGGGCATTAGCTTATTAACTGAGCTATTCAATGAAAACAAGATTAACCACCTGTTTGTTAAGGGAGCGGCAATAAGGAGCTATTACCCTGTTGCTGAGGTAAGAACAAGCGGAGACACCGATGTTATTGTTGAAAGTAAAAACTTGAATAAAGCTGCCGACATTCTTGTTGAAAACGGATTTACTTTGTCGCAGAGAACCGATGTTCAAAATGTACTCTTTTACAAGGGTGAAGAATTTGAAATTAAAAATTATATCGACGGCGTTAATAAAAAATGCGAAGAATATTTTGCTAATCCGTTCAATGGAATGACTGAAAATATTGAAGAAAACGCATATTCTCTTTTACCTACTTATCACTTGGCTTATGTTATTTCCCATCTTCTCAGACATCTTACGACGGGCGGAGTCGGAATACGCCAGCTGATTGATGTTGATGTTCTGCTGAGAAGCGGAGAAACAGATATAAATAAGCTATTTGATATTGCACGGGAACTTGGCGTTGAAAAATCTTTTAAGGTTGTTATT
>JAFUZY010000121.1 GCA_017476375.1 Eubacterium sp. | reverse complement strand
TTCCCTCAAATCAATGGGGACACTCCTCTGAAAGAGGTGTGTCCCCTTGATTTGACGGTTGGGCTACCCAACTGATGGGAAGAGGAAACGACCGCTTTCGCCTGCCGTTAGTGCAGTAAAAAGGGTGCGTCTATTCGTTCGCCATGGGGACGCACCTCCGAACGCAATTCAAGGAAGAACGGTGCTTGGAGAGGAACGTCCCCGTGTGCTGCATAGGGAACGACCAAATATAATCGGGTGCAGGTGTCCCGCCCGAAATTCATCATTCATCATTCCTCATTCCTCATTCGCGTAGCGCAGCGCCGTTTTTATTTTCCTTGTTCAACTGCTTTAATATCATTTTGAGACGCTTCTTTGAGCGCATATGTGTCGAACTCGGCGGTTGCGGGGAATTTGATTTCAATTGTGCTTATTCTGCTGAATGAAGCCTCGCCTTTTTTCAGGTCAATATCAAAAACATGACCGCCAACGCTTCTGTCCTCTGAAACAAAGTGCAAATGCCACCCGGGTGCATTGATTCCGTCCATATAATCGGGGAAATAAATGCAAACAAGAGTTCCGTTTATGTTCTCAAAACAAAAATCCCGTTGGTTGTTTTCAAGTATTTTCTTAAGCTCAATGTGGCGGGATTTGAGCCCGTCCTCAGAGCGAGCCATAACCTTGTTGAAAATTCCGTCAACCCTGACAATGTGCATACTGTTGAGCGCAAAGGCTTCATCAATTGAAACATCAAGAAACTTCTTTAACTGTTCAATGCTGCCTATGCTTTCAATCTCAGTTTTGTTTTGCTCCTCAGTAAACGAAACAGAGCAAAAGGGAACGCCTGTTTTGGGGCTTGCCTCTTTTATTGTTCCGTCGGATTTTGCCTGATAGCAGTGACCGTCGAGAACAATCATTTCTCCGTTAACATCCTCAAAGGTGCCAAGTCCTATATCACCGTGCTTTAAAAGCTCTTCAACGGTTATAACCGATTTAGTGTAGCCAAGCATAAGCGCCTGCAGGGTTGAAACCTGAAACATTTTTATATTATCCATATCTTCACTTTCTTTCTTGTATTTAGTATTCGGATTTTCTGAACATATCGGAAATCTGATTGCAGAGAAGGGGGTATTTATCGAGCTTTTCATCCTCTTTAATCATCTGCTTTGCACATTCCTGACATTCCGTAAGCGTATCCATATCCTCGAGCATATCGGCAATAACGAGGTTGGGTAAACCGTGTTGGCGTTTGCCGAAGAAATCACCGGGACCCCTTGTTTTAAGGTCGTAGTCGGCAATTTTAAAACCGTCGCTTGTTTGTTTCATAACGTTGAGGCGTTCCGATGAGGCAGGCGCCTTGCTGTCGGAAACGAGAATGCAATAGGATTGCTCGCTGCCTCTTCCGACTCTGCCTCTGAGCTGATGAAGCTGGGAAAGACCGAAACGCTCCGCATTTTCAATAAGCATAATAGTTGCGTTAGGAACATCAACTCCAACCTCAATAACCGTTGTTGAAACAAGAATATCAATCTCTTTTTCTGCAAAGGCGCTCATAACCCTGTCTTTATCCTTTGCCTTCATCTTTCCGTGAAGCAAGCCGAGGTTATATCCTTCAAAATGCTTTGATGAAAGCTCGTCGGCGTATTCCTTTGCGGAAATCAAATCGCTTTCGCCCTCTTCAACAAGCGGACAGACGATATATGCCTGATGCCCTTCATCAACAGCTTTCTTAATGAAATTATATATTCTTTTGTGGTATGAGGAATCAACAACATCCGTTCTGATTTTCTTTCTTCCTGCGGGCAGCTCGTCAAGAACACTGATGTCGAGGTCGCCGTAGATAATCAGACCGAGAGTTCTCGGAATCGGGGTTGCGCTCATAACCATAAGGTGGGGCGAGGCGCTCTTCATTGCAAGGCTTGCCCTTTGCTCAACACCGAAGCGGTGTTGCTCGTCGGTTACAACAAGCGCAAGGTTTTTAAACTCAACATCGTTTTGAATAAGGGCGTGGGTTCCGACTATTAAGTCTGTTTCGCCCGTCATCAGCGCTTCTTTGATTTCTCTTTTTTCCTTTGCCTTCGTTGAGCCCGTTAAAAGAGCAATTTTTATATCCGTATTTTCAAAAAGTTTTGAAAATGATTCAAAATGCTGGGTTGCAAGAATTTCCGTTGGCGCCATCATGGCAGTTTGGTAACCGTTTTTGATGGCTGTAAACATTGCCGCAGCCGCAACTGCGGTTTTGCCCGAGCCAACATCACCCTGAATCAGCCTGTTCATGGTTTTAATGCCTTGCATATCCCTTATGCAGTCGCCGATTGCCCTGCTTTGCGCCGAGGTGGGCGAGAAGGGAAGAAGGCTTAAAAACTCATTGGTATAGTCTTTTTCAAGAACAAAATTATTCTTGGTATCCTTTTTATCCCTGAGTTTGAAAAGACCGAGCTGAAGAGTTAAAAGCTCTTCAAAAATCAGTCTGTGCCGTGCAATTTCAATGTTTTTAATCTCACTCGGGAAATGAATCTGCCTTATTGCAAAATCAAGCGAGCAAAGATTATATTTATCTCTTATTTCACTATCAAGCGTATCCTCAAAATATTCAACCTTGTCAAGCGCCGCCTTAACAACCTTTGCAATTGCTTTTGAGTTAAGGTTTTCGGTTGCGCTGTATATCGGGTGGATGCCCTGCGCCGTCTCGGCTTTTTCAATCTGGGGCGAACTCATAAATGCACCCGTAAAACTCTTTTCAATCTTTCCGAAAAGAATATACTCATCAAAGGTTCTCAGCGCCTTTGCAAGATATTTGTTGTTGAAAATGGTAACATGGATAACTGTTTCGCCGTCTGAAAAATTGCATTTATAAAGGGTTAAGCCCTTTCTTATAAGATTTTCTTTAACAGGCGTTATCATTGTTGCCTTGATTGCAACATTTTCACCTTCGGGTGCGGTTATAACCGTTTCGCAGTTGTTCCAATCCTGATACTTTCTCGGGTAAAAATGAATTAAATCCGCAACTGAATAAATGCCCAGCTTGTTGAAAAGCCGGGCTCTTTTTTCTCCAACACCTTTTATATATTGAATATTAAATTCGTTGTAATCTTCCATTATTCCACCGAAATTATATAGTAGTAAACAGGCTGAGCGCCGTTTACAACGCTTATTTCAATATCGTTTTTATATTTATCCTTAAGCTTTTCTTCAACTCTTGCAGCCTCTTCCTCGGTTACATCCTCGCCGAAGATAAGAGTTACCATTGAATGAGTTCCGCGCTTGAAGAGTTTGTCAACGGTTTTGAAGGCTATATCCTCTTTGTCATCGCCGATGAACCTGATTTTGCCGTTTAAAAGACCCATAATCTGACCCTGTTTAATCGGCTTGCCTTCAATTTCACTGTCCCTTGCGGCGAAGGTTACCTGACCTGTTTCAACGGCATTAGCCATCTCCATCATGGTCATCTGGTTTGAGTCTGCGTCGTCGGCTTCATCAAACGCCAGCATAGCCGAAATCCCCTGCGGAATTGTTTTTGTTTGAAGAACGCGAACCTCTCTGTCGGTTGCGAGCGGAATAGCCTGCTCGGCAGCCATAATAATATTCTTATTATTTGGAAGCACAAAAACGGTTTTTGCCGGAGTTTTCATAATTGCATTTAATATATCGTCGGTTGAGGGGTTCATTGTCTGACCGCCGCTGACTATTGAATCGGCGCCAAGGTCAATAAAAAGGTCTTCAACGCCCTTTCCGGCGCAAACTGCAACGAAGCCGAATTCGTTTTCCGGCGCCTTAACAGTTGGCTCAATGGGCTTGCTGCCCTCTTTAACACCGACCTCGGCATTTCTGTGCTGGTAGCGCATATTATCTATTTTTATATTAATTAACTGTCCGTATTTTAGAGCTGACTGAATAACGGTTCCGGGGCAGTTTGAATGAACGTGAACTTTAATAATACTGTCATCATCAACAACAACAACGCAGTCGCCGATTGATTCAAGATATGCGCGAAGTTTAAGAGGGTCTTTTTCCTTTGCATCATCCGCTTTTTCAATAAGAAACTCCGAACAGTAACCGAATTCAATATCGCTGCTTGCTGCGCCGACTATTGATTTATCGGGAGTTTCAACGGGTTTAACGCCCTCGTCAATACCCTGAACGATTGCTCCGTTTTCAAAAACGCTCTGAAATCCTTCAAGAATGAGGATAAGACCCTGTCCGCCTGCGTCAACAACTCCTGCTTCCTTGAGAACGGGGAGCTGTTCGGGCGTTTTTGCAAGCGCTTCCTTTGCAGCCTGAAGAGCGGCAAAGCAAACCTCAAGCGGGTCGAGCTGGGTTTTTGCCATTTCCTCGGCAGCCTCGGCAGCCTTTCTGATAACGGTTAAAATAGTTCCCTCCGTTGGCTTCATAACTGCCTTATATGCAGAGTCGCAGCCAAGGCGGAAAGCCTTTGCAATATCCTGTGAATTTGCTTCATCAATATCCTTAAAGGCCTTTGAAAAGCCCCTGAAAATAAGCGAAAGAATAACGCCTGAATTTCCTCTTGCGCCCCTTAAAAGCGCAGACGCACAGCGACGCGATACCTCTGAAATGCTTTCATCGTCCGCAATAGATGAAACCTCTCTTGAAGCAGCGGTTATTGTCATACTCATATTTGTTCCCGTGTCGCCGTCGGGAACGGGAAAGATATTTAAGGCATCAACTGCCTGACGGCTGTTTGAGATATTATTTGCGCCTGAAATAATGCCGTCGCGAAACATTTGTCCTGTAATCATTAGTCAACCTCCGAATAGTTTGCCTTTGTTTTAGTTTAATGCATCAACATGAACGTTGACCTTTGAAACTTTAAGTCCTGTTGCAGATTCAACAGTGTAGCGAACCTTATTGATAATGCTGTCTGTTATAGTTGAGATGTTAACTCCGTATGAAACGGCAATGTGTAAGTCAATAACGAGAGCGCCGTTTATGCTCTTAACAATAACGCCCTGATTTGAATTATCAAGCTCTGCCTTGTTTTTTATTAACGATTTAGCCCAGTGATAGGGGTTCGGGTTAACCATTCGTGTAACTCCGAAACAGCTCTGGGCTGCGTTGCCGACAAGTCGTGCAAAATAATTGTTTGTGATTTCAATATATCCCTGCGGATTTTCAAATTTAATCATAATCTTCCTCCTAAGTTAATTATAATACCAATCCTGAATATTTGAAAAATAATTATCAACATAGCCCTGCATATCGCCGTGCAGTGACTTTGAATAACAAATCATTCCCTGTCTGTAAAGCAGGGGAATAAACGGCATTTCCTGAGTAAAGCTGAGAATGAAGCTTCCGATTTCGTTTTCGGAATTAAGATAGCCCTTGTATGCCTTGGCTGTTTTGCTCTTTTCGAGGTTTATTCCGTATCTCGTTGCGCCGTTCTTTGAAAAGAAGCTGTTTAAATTCATATCATTTGGTATTTTTGTTTCACCGATATAAATGTTAAAGCCCCTGTTTTTCACCTTGCTTTTAAACGCTTTTGCGTTTTCCTCATTTATGCTTACCTTGAAGCCGATTGCTTCAAGCTGCTGCTTAATCAGCCTTGCAGCGGCAATGCGGTTGGGATTTGAGCTTGTTAAAATATCAATTTTCAAATCCTTTTCCTTGTATCCGCTCTGTGCGACTGCCTGTTTTGCCCCTGCGGTATCTGAAACCTTGTCGAAAACAGCGGTCTGCTTTCCGATTTTACTTGATGAGGTGAAAACCGAAACTGCGCTTTTTCCATATCCCTGATATGCGCTTTTAACAAGAGCCTCCCTGTTTATTGCAAGGGAGATTGCCCTTCTTATGTCGGCGTTTTTTGTTATGCCGGCGGTGTTGTTTATTCCGACATAAACCAGATTGTTGAGATTAACGCCTTTTTTGTTGCTTTGAATTTTTACGGTGCTGCCTTCTGATAAATCGCGGAAGGCGTAGCTTATATTTCCGATATTGATTGCGTTTTCAACTGACTCGGCAGAAGCAATGTTAATGAGCTGTATTTTTGTGAATCGCGGATTAAAGCCGCTTTTCTCTTTGTTGACTTCAAGAAACACAGTTCCGTTTCCGTCGCCGAATTTATATCTGCCCGAGCCTATCGGATAACCTTTTTTATCGGTTTTGCTGCTTGCAATTGCAAAGGTTAAAAGCTTGTGGGCGTTGGGGTTGGGGTATGAAAGAGAAAATTCAACAACCGTTGAGCTGACTGCTCTTGCATTTGAAATTGCCTTAAGGCTGTTTTTCCAGTGGGGTGAAGCCTTGGCGTTGTTAAAAGAATAAACAACATTCTCTGCCGTGACTTCGTCGCCGTTTGAAAATCTGTTTCCTCCGATTATTGTTACGCTCAGAGTTTTACTGTCTGAATATGAATAGCTTGTTGCAAGCATCGGTTGAATTTCAAAGCTCTCGTCAAGAATAAAAAGCGATTCAAAAACGAGGTTTTGAACAACCTGATTGTTAAGAGTGTCTGACTCAAAGGGATTGAGCGAATCCGACTGTGTATAACTAAGCTTGAAGCCCGTTTCATCTTCTGCAACAGCGGCGGTTTCTTTTGTAACGGGTGCGTAGCTGTTTTGATTGTCGCTGTCTTTCGCGCATGCATTGAGCAAACAAATAATAACAATAGCCGAAAGGAAAACGGATAAATATTTTTTTATCATCTTCTGAACCTTTCTATTGAAACGGTTTTTCCCGTTTTGTTGTCTATTTCAAAAAAGCATCCCTCAACTGTGCAAGAACCGTCTTCAACAGCAAATTTAACAGGAAGATTGGTTTTCATTTTTTTTATTGCAATTTCAGGAGCAATGCCGAGAACCGAATAATAAGGACCCGTCATTCCAAGGTCGGTTATATATCCGCATCCGCAGGGAAGAATCTGCTCGTCTGAGGTTTGAACATGGGTATGCGTTCCGAAGAGGGCGGAGATTTTTGAATCAAGATAAAATCCCATTGCCTTTTTTTCACTGCTTGCCTCAGCGTGAAAATCAATAAGTATTATCTTTATGTCTTCTTCCTTTGCAATTTCCAAAATTCTGTCTGCAGCGGCGAATGGATTTTCAATATTATCAAGGTAAACGGCGCCCTGAATGTTTGCAACAAGAACGCGGGCGTATCCCTTGTCTATAATAGTGTAGCCCTTTCCGGGAGCGCTTTTATGATAGTTTTCGGGTCGGATTATAAATTCATTTTCTTCAAGATAATCGCTGATTTCAATTCGCCTTAATGAATGGTTACCGAGGGTTATAACATCTGCGCCCGAATCAAAAATGTGTTGCGCACTTTTCGGGGTTATTCCGTTTCCGACTGCGGAATTTTCGCCGTTAACGATAACTATATCCGCCTGATAGTCTTTTTTAAGTTTAGGAAGCGTTTCTCTTAAGTATTCGCAGCCCTGTTTTGAAACAATGTCGCCGATAGCTAAAATTTTCATATTTCACCGTTTCTATGGAACTATATCCAAAAATTCCTATATATTATAGCTTATTAACTTTTTAAAAACAATATTATATTTAAAATTTAATTTTCAGTTAATATGTGGGCGCAACCTTGAAAAAGACAAATATATGTGATATAGTTAGAGCATATTGGGGGTGAAAAAATGCACGAATCCGGAGAAATGTATCTTGAAACAATTTATATTCTCGGCAAAAAGAACAAGGGCGTTCGCTCAATTGATGTTGCAGAATATATGGGTTTTTCAAAACCGAGCGTAAGTAGGGGAGTTAATATTCTTAAAAGAGACGGTTATCTCATTTTCGATGAAAACGGTTATCTCGTTTTAACTGATTTCGGATTGAAACTTGCCGAAAAGATTTATGAAAGACATACGGTTTTAACCGAACTTTTGATTAAACTCGGAGTAAGCGAGGAAACCGCAGCCGATGATGCCTGCAGAATGGAACATGTTATATCGGACGAAACCCTTAGCAAAGTAAAAGAAAAACTTAATGAACTATAAAAAACGGTTGCGATGGCAACCGTTTCAGACTGTAGACAAAGGGCAAAACCGCGCAGGTGTTTTTAAAACATATTTTGTAGGGAGCGGCGACCTCACCGCTCCACGTGCGCAGCACCCAATTAAATATCAATATTAAAATTCCCGAGAATATCGAATTCTCGGGAATTTTTGCGCTTTTCGTTTTTTGCTCGGGGGCAGTACCTTTGTACAGCTCCCGCTCGCAAGAAAACGAAATTTTGCCTCTTTCTCTAAAGTCTGTCAGTGTGTCTCCATAATTTTTATAGGTTTGTCGACACACTGAAACGGTTGCGATGGCAACCGTTTTTTAATTGAAAATTGAGAATGGAAAATGGAAAATTGCGGGCGGGGCCCCGCACCCGATTATATAATAGCAGACCGCAGGTCCCGAAATTCGTAATTCGTAACTCGTAATTCGTAATTATGGGTTCATAGAACCCGTTTTATATCCGCTAAGGTCGAGGGAAATATATGAAAATCCAAGCTCTTTAAGGTATGGGGTGATTTCGTCTGCAAACTCAACGATTTTTGAAAAATCCTCTTTGTTAACCTCGATTCTCGCAAGCCTTCCGTGAAGGCGAACCCTGAATTGAGAAAAACCGAGCGAAAACAGCTTGTTTTCAGCCCTCTCAATCATTTTCAGCTTTTCTTCGTTAATTTCCTCGCCGTAAACAAATCGCGAGGCAAGGCAAGCGTAGGAGGGCTTGTCAAAGGTTTTAAGACCAGCCTCTTTTGAAAGAAGACGGATTTCGCTTTTTTTCAGTTTTGCATCAAGCAGCGGACTTAAAACACAAAGCTCCTTGATAGCCTGCATTCCGGGGCGGTAATCGCTTAAATCATCAAGGTTTGAGCCTTCAATTATATTATCAATACCGTTTTCCTCGGCTATATCTTTAATCCTTGAAAAGAGAGCCTTTTTACAGAAATAGCATCTGTTTTTTACATTGCTCCTGAACTCTTCCAGAGAAAGAGGCTCAAAATCAAAAACTATTTGTTTAATTCCTTTCTTCCTGCAAAACTCTTCGGCTTCACGAGTTTCCCTTTCGGGAAAGCATTTTGCCCTTGCAGTTATAGCAACGGCATTTTCTCCGAGAACATCGTGGGCAGTTTTAAGAAGGTATGTTGAGTCAACGCCAAAAGAAAACGCAACGGCGACCTTGCCGAGATTTTTGAGTTCTTCTTCAAGAAACTCTTTCTTTTTTTCAGTGTTCATTTCTATTTAAAAGTTCCTTTGCTTCTCTGAAACTAATGTTTTTCTCTTTTGCAATTCTTGCAATGTCGTCATATTCTAACTTGGATTTTTCGGTGCCGAAACCTTCGGACTTTTTGATTCTGACATTTCCATATGGAGTAAAAATATTCTCTATGGTTCGCGAAAGCGTGTGCCTTCTGAAAAGCGTTTCGCGAACCCCGAGGGTTGTTGTGTGTTTAAAGATTAAAGAAAGCATTTCCTCTTTATCTTCAACCGAACATAAAACGCATATTTTAGTTCCGAGGCGTGACTTTTTCATTCCGATTGGGGCTGTATAAACCTCTTTCGCCCCTCCCTCGAAAAAGCGTTCGCAGGCAAAGGCAATTTCCTCGGCTGTCATATCGTCGATATTTATTTCAAGTTCGCAGATTCTTTCGCTTTCATCGCTGCCCTCGCCGAGAAATGCGCGAACACAGTTGGGCTTTGCAAGCTCTTTCTTGCCGAAGCCGTAGCCCGTTTTTTCGATTTTCATCGCCGGCATGTTTGAAAACTCCTCTGCAAAGTGCGAAAGAAGGGCAGCGCCCGTCGGCGTGCATAGCTCGCCCGAAATGTCGTTTGTGAAAATCGGAATGTTTTCAAGAATCAAAGCGGTTGCAGGTGCGGGAACGGGCAAAACTCCGTGTGCGCAGTTAACTGTTCCAAACCCAACATTAACAGGGGATGCAACAATCCTTTTCACCCCGATTTCCTTTATAAGCATACAAAAGGCTGTTATATCCGCAATAGCGTCAAGCGCGCCGACCTCGTGGAGATGAACCTGCGAAACCTCGGTTTTGTGGACCTTGCTCTCAGCCTGCGCAATAATATTGTAAACCGATATAACATCCCTCTTTACTTCATCGGATATGTCGAGCGAAAGAATTTTTTTCTGAATATCGGCAATTCTTCTGTGGCTGTGATGGTGATGATGTTTATGCTCATGCTCGTGATGATGCTCCTCCCCTTCCTCAGTTCCGTTAATTTTAACATGAAGATGGGTGCCCGAAATTCCGTGCTGCTTAACCTCTTCGGCTTCAAAAACAATTTCGGGAGCAAAAACTTTATTGATTTTTTCTAAAAAATCTTCTTTGCTCGGCAAAAGCTCAAGCAGCGAAGCGCTGAGCATATCGCCCGCAGCTCCCGAGGAGCATTCCAAGAATAATGTTTTCATAGTTTATCCTCAAATTTATTCATTTGTATAATATTTTCTTCATAATAGCACAGAAAGCAAAGATGTTCAAGGGGGAAGAGAATTGTGCGGTGAAAAAAGGGCGTCGAACCCTTTTGTTTTTCGGTCTATGACAAGGTTTTTCCTTAAGCTATCGAAAGTTTCAAATCTTGTCACCCGACCATTAATAAAATCCGTCATCCAAAAGGATGGCGGATTTTATTGGTCGAGGTGAACTGCGACTTATTAAACCCACATAGGAAATATAAACTCAGTAATATCAATATTCCTGCGAGATAGGCTTTTGGGAACGCTTCGGTAGTATATAGCTTACATATATTACCAATTCTCCTAAAAGCCTTGTTTTATAAGGAAAAAAGTCACTTGTAAACTTACGAGGGAGAGGTCGTGAGTGTCTGCTAAATGCGTACCTTATTCTTTCGCTAAGTCTTCGACTATCCCTGAAAAAATAGGGGGAAGTGGGGAACATTGTATTTGTTCCCCGTTACATTTATCTCATTATTATTTTTTTAGTAAATCAATAATACTGTTTGCACTAATAAAGCTACTAACCATATCTTTAATTTTCATAGCAATGATACCGCCACAGTTGTCATAAGCAGATAAACTATCGTGATTAGCGAATTTCATATATCTTATTGCTCTTTGCTGAAGAATAGGTGCAACAAACAAAGCGAATACAAAGTGACTAGAATTCTCAGCCGCTTCAATTAAATGGTCTTCAATAGATGTCATTTCATGCTCTGTTTGATTTGCAGCTCCAGTCATTAATGTAACTTCTACTAATGCTTCATTGTCCTGTTGATAACACTCAATATCTGCTTTTCCTCCACTTGCAGCACTAGTTGGTAAGCCTTCATCATCAATAGGATAATTAGGACACACATCAATATTGTTAAAATATTTTACCAATGCAATAGCAGATAAGAATTCAAGTCTTACAGGTGCATCAATAAATTTCAACATAGCATCATCAGTTCTAGAATTTCTTGTAACAAGTTTGCTAAGTTCCGTTATGAGTTTTTCGTCATCATATTCTTGAGCATATTTTGCAATTACCTGTTTCTTTAAATCAGTTAACTCTGGAATCTCTTCAACAGTAACAAATAATTTTTCATCTATTGAGCTAATATATTCATAGTAATCTCGTTCCTTGTCAAACACTTTGAAATCACTGTAATTATCAATTAAGTAATTTATCTTATCTAACTCAAGTGTATTCCAGTCAATAAATCGACCATTTCCTCTTAATGAAATAACGCCAGTTATTCTCATTTTTCTTATGTACTCGTCAGTGCTTTCTACTAACAACTTTGATATTTTGATATAGTTTGTTATTTGGCTTATATCAGTAATATCATCATCAAGGAATAATTCGAGACATCTTTCGTATATGAATTCATCACTATAACTAAAGCGATATTCATTACGAAGCTCAATAATATAGTTAGCAAGTGATTGCGCATCGCTATTCTGCCAACATAAAAATAAAGGTATTTCTTTTCGATATATTCCGTTGAACTCTTCACCTAAATTATCTCTTAATACCTTTATAACATTAAGTAAAAGCATAAGTGGTACATTTGAATTAAGGTTTTGTCTAAAGGGAGTACAAGTTTGAAATTTACATAATGCATTCAAAAACACATTATGTATTACTTCGTCGTTTGCAGGCTCACTATTAAATGCTTCTAATAAGCGGTTACCTAATGGGCTTATTTCTATTACTGCTCCCATTTCATAATAACAAAGACCGAATTCTTTAAGCAACTTATACCATGTGTCAAACCTAGATGACCAACCATAGTCAAATCCTTTTTCTTTATGTTTTTGCGGATTATCAACTAACATTTGACGAGCCTGAGCAGCCGTAAAGGTTTTTTCATCAGATTCGTAAATCGTTGTTAATTCGGGATTTGTTCTTAGTCCCGTTGGCTTGTATAACTTTTTTATCAGGACTTGACAACAAATATTTTCAATTACTTGATTTGTTAATGTTTGTCCTTCATACATTGACAGAACATCTAAGAAAGAAGCGATTCTTTCAGGATTTCTTAAAGTTGTGCTAAATGATAAAGGCTTTCTTTTTCTTACTGCCATAGCTACTCCTAATAATTCTTTACTAATACTTCAACAGAGTCTTTTTCTGTGTTGTCGTGATAACTGATATAGTTGCTCTCGATTTGAACTATATTATAATTTTGCGCCCATTCATTAAATGTTCCGTTGTATCTTTTTCTATGCCACAAAACATTTGAAACTGCAAATCGTATGCCAGCATCATCTAATTCATCAAGGAATCTAATTAATCGCATTTCGCTATCTTCGTTCCACAGTTTATTGTATTCACTAAAAGTAATAAGATACGGTGGGTCTAAGTAAACAAAATCATCTTTTGTCGGCTCAACTTCTTTAACGAATTTTTCAAAATCAGTATTAAAGAATGTAATATCTTTATCCGCTACATAATCGAAATAATCATTCAATGCATTAACTACATTTTTATTAAAGTCAACATTCCCTACAGGAAGATTAAAATCTCCTTTGCCATTAAATCGAAGCATACGATTAAATCCATAGATTAGTAACATATAAAGCTGCATCATATTATCTTTATTGACATTAAAATCAGAGCGCAGTTTTGTATATGCTTCCTTGTTATATTTAGCAAAGTAAGTTTTCTTAAACTCTTTTCTTAATTCATCAGGAACATTCCTATTCAAAAAAGTTGCTGAAAGATTGTATTTTAATATATATTTTTTTAATTCACTCCAGAATTCATCTTGATTTTCAGCATTTGACATCAAGAATTTATGAAGATTAATCATATATGTATCAATATCATTTAACAAGTATTGATTTGCTTCAGTATTTAAGAATACGCTTCCGCCTCCACAAAAAGGCTCGATAAACCTATCGATATCTTTCGGAAAGTTTTCTTCTAACTGTGAGAGAAGTTTGTACTTATCGCCTACATAGAAAAAAGGCGACCTTCGATACTGTGTAATTGTTTGAATTGACATATCACTTACCTACTTTGACTATAAATACTAATTCTTTGTGGTTATTAAAATCGGTTTTACCTGCATTAAATGCCTGATGTGATTTTTCAAATTTTTGTACTTTCCCTTTTTCACTTAATATATCTTCAATATCTTCAAGGGTAATCTTATTCTTTGATGAGCTGCTCTTGGAGTTGTATGTGTTGTTATATGAAACAACAATGTATCTGCAGTTAATACTGTCTATTAATTCTTTAAATACTCTTGTCGCAGAGCTTCTACAATACTCACTCATATTTTCAGGCTGAGGCTTTAACGCTTCACCAAATAACTGAGGCTTTTTCCACTGGGTGATGTTCTCTAGTACATGATAAAACCTACTATATTGTCTTGAGTTATACGGCGGGTCTATGTAAACAATATCACAGGATAGTTCTTTTGCAAATTCATTAGCATCACTTCTTGAAATTCTAATTGTTTTTTCGGAAGTATCATATGGATTAATCAAATCAAAACAAAAACTATCTTCTATTGTATGACCTTTAATGTATGCATCATAATGCCCAACTGTATTGGCACTTTTATCTAATGAGTATAATAAAGAAGCAAGTAAAATAGATGTTTCTTTTTCTGTTAACAAAGCCTTGTTTCTTTCAATGTCATCTCTAATATATCCGATTACTTTTGCGTCATTATAAGAGAAAAATCTATTTCCATAGTTTTCTGATACATAGTTATCATTTATAGTAGAAACATCAATACTATTATACTTTTCTTTATAAGACAATAATTTATCTTCATAATAGCTTTTGTTTTCAAAAAAGGCTTTATAAATTACCTCGTTTGAAAACAAAAAATCATTTATGTAAAGCTCCTTGGAACGAGAGAGCATTTTTTCACTCATTATTCCCGTTCCTGCAAACAAATCACAAAACGAATCGCCTTCACAATAATTATTAATTAGCTCAACAATCCAATCAGCTAATTTATACTTGCTTCCCGTGTATCGTCTATTCCAAATATCAAATCCCATATTATACAGCCTCCCGAACACTATCGGTATCAGGAATAAGCTCCATAATATCTTCTATGTTACAATCTAATGCGCTACAAATTCTAACTAAAACATCAACAGTAACATTTTCATTTTTTCTTAATTTGGCAATAAGAGAGTTACTAATACCCGCTGCCTTCCCAAGCTCTTTCTTTTTCATATTCTTGTCAATCAACAATTTCCATAGCTTATTATAACTAACCGACATATTGTACTCCTTATAATGCCACCATACTTTATAGTGTATATTGTAACACTAATACATATATTAATCAATAAAAAAATACACGAAAATGGAATTATTTGCGCTATAGTGTCATTTTTCGGACATACCAAAAAATGAGGGCTGAACAAACAGTCCTCATTCTTCACTATCTTTCTCTAATTGTTTCATATATTCACGAATTCCATTAAAAGAGTTCTTATCAATAATACTTGAAGCAATTAACATACCGTTAATCTTCGCTCTACTATCTTTAAGATTCCCCTTTGAAAATCCCGATACGATTTTCAATTTTAGTTTGTTAGGGATTTCTAATTTGTTATTTGGAGATATTATTACTCCCGTAACTTTTTTGTTTTCCTTGTCTTTGTAATATATTACTTTCTTAAAAGATATGTTGTATCCGTGTTTTGTTAGCGTTTTTAATATTTGTTGTCTTACACCATATGGAATCGGTTTTTTTGAGCCGAAGAATACATCATCAATATAAACTGAAAAACTCATTCCATTGTTTTCTGCGATGTTATTTAATTCATCAAACATCTTTCTGTTAACCAAATATGATAACAACGGACTCGCAGGTGAGCCTGTACACAAATGATTAAACATTCTTATTTTATTTTTTGAAACAAATTCAGCAACTTGTGGATTGGTTTCTATTGAATCAGATATATTTATTGTACAAATATTTGTCAATATATTAGCAACATCGGGAGATGTATTTAAGTCATTCAAGAAAAACAGATAGACTTTATCCCTAGAAATATTCGGAAAGAACTTGCTAATATCGGTTTTATACATATATTTAGATGATAGGTGCATTTCTGCATTATTAAAATATGATTTTCCTTTAATGCCTGAAAACACATAAGGAGGAAAATCACATTTCATTAAATAATTCTTAACTTGTTTTTGCGCCTTTTTTGTAATATAATCAGGCGCTTCAATAAGGCGTTCTTTAGGGTCTTTAGCAATATATATTTTAACTTTATCTTGTATTCCGTTTCTAAACAGCTTTTTGTCGTTAACACCTAACATACTGTAAAGCTGTGCCTTGGATTTTAGACCGTGTAATGGACATTTTTTATTCAAGATAAAAATCACCTCGAAATAATGTGTCGACTAGCGATACATTACAACAATACTTGAAGAATAGTTAGCTTCAAGCGCTTTTTCAAGTATATGTTGTACTACGCCATCAGACACGGTCAATAGTCTGCAAGCAACAGCAACAGCCACTATTATGATGGCAATGCCTTTTGCAACAGCAGAAATAATTTCAGAAGCCTTAGACTTCTTAGAGTCTTTGCTTCCTGATTCGATATGATTATTGTCACCAACGATAACAATGTTCACATCATTTTTGCTTGAGCTTCTCAAGTCTATTCACCTCCTTGTAATTTAACTACTTGCTAATGCAAGCGTTCCACATCGTTAAATTTGGAAGTGAATTGTTTAGGTTCGTATCTGACTTTCATCAACACAGTTTCGCGTTCCACAAAAAGGAACGATATACAGATACACAATCATACTAACACAAAGAATATTTCCTTCGAATATGTATATGTCTATTGTGGAACGTCATCATAGATGTATGTTCTTTGAGACAGTGATACAGTGTTCGTGAAGACCATGCACCTGCCATAATAGTGTCCGAGACACTATCCATTTGTGCTAAGCACAAACCAATCGTGGAGCGACCTAACTATTGACTTAATTATTATACCATGTTTTTGATAAAAAGTAAAGGGTACTGTAATCACAACTCACAATGAAAAGCGACAAATCATAAGTACATGTTATTATAATGAGCTAACACGAATGGGTGTTAGCTCTATTTTTTTGAAAAGGAACATAGAAAGGAGCATAGAATTATTAAACACGGCAAGGGCGTCGAACCCTGGCCATTCTTGGTCGAGGCTCCAAGATTTTCCTCTCAGCTATCGAAAGCCCCACTGGGGCTTTCTCCCAAATTTTCCCAGCAGCAAGCTGCACGGAAAATTATGGAGTTCGTTTCAAATCTTGTCACCCGAAAATCCCTTGCGAAATTAAGTTGGAAAGGCAACGACCAAAAGAAACTAGGATGCTTCGAAACAGTCCACCGGACTGTTTCTCTGTCGAGCTTCGGCGGTAAAGCGCCGAATTCTCCGCATCCTTCCGCAAGCTCAAATCTTACCTCGAAACAAAAAAGCAACCTGCCGTAATTGGCAGGTTGCTTTTTTGGTCGAGGTGACAAGATTTGAACTTGCGGCCCCCACGTCCCGAACGTGGTGCTCTACCAAACTGAGCCACACCTCGAATTTTTAATGCCCTACTATTATTACACAAAAAGTGCGCTTGGTCAAGGGTAAATTTTATTTTTTTGTTGACTTGTTTCAGCGAATGAATTAAACTGATTTTTGGTGATATAAATGAAGAAGAAAACAGAAATGATTATTATAATTGCTTTGGTGTGTGCAATCGTTGCGGTTTGCGCCGTTTTTGCTTATTTAGTTTATCAAAACAAGGCGAAGCCCACTGATGCCGAAAGCACAATTCCTGTATCCGAGCAAACAACCTCAATGTCAAACGAGGCGCTTGAAGACCTTTTGAAGCAACAGATGATGTTTGTTAACGGAATTGAATATTATTATCAGAATTCTTCTCAGCAGCTTGCGCATGATGCAATCGGCGCTTCGGTTTTTAATAATTCCGAGGTTAGCGTCAAGAGTTTTGTTGTTGCGTTCTGCGCGTTTGATGAAAAAGGAAATCCGATAAAAATCGTTCAGCCGGATGAGCAGGGCGAGGGCGGATATATTCGCACGATTAATTATGAATACACAAAGGCGCAGGGTGAGAAAGCTGCGCTTGAACCGAATGAAACCTGCAAGGATATTTTAATGTATGTTAAAACCGAGCCCCAGATTGTTACGGTTAAAGCCTGCGTTAAATCATACATCAGCACCGACGACATTTCATGGGATAATCCTTATTACAATGCTTTTGTTTTGCAGTATAGCTCAAAAACGCTTAAATAAAAGAACAGCTGCCGCATCTCGACTTTGCGGCAGTTATTTTTTATAAAATAAAAATTTACTATTGAATATTATAATATTTTATGCGATAATATTATATCATTTTTTGAAAAGGAACCGCTATTTATGGATGACAATAAAAAACTTGCGGAGTTTTTATTTCCGCATATTGATAAAACACCCGACTATTATGAAAAGCTATTTCCTCAGAGAAATCTGAAAGAGGGGGCGAAGGTTTGCCGCTTCTCTCCGAGCCCGACAGGCTTTCTTCATTTCGGAAATCTTTTCACCTGCTTTGTTTCATATTCAATGGCTAAAAGCTCTGGCGGAGTTTTTTATGTTCGAGTTGAAGATACCGACCAAAAGAGAAGCGTTGAGGGTGCAATTGAGGTAATGCTCAAGGGACTTTCGGTTTACGGAATTGTTCCCGATGAAGGCGTTATCGGCGACCGTGAGGAAACAGGCGTTTACGGTCCTTATTACCAGAGCGACAGGAAAGATATTTACCAAAGCTTTGCCAAAGCTCTTGTTGAACAGGGACTTGCATATCCCTGCTTTATGACTGCTGAGGAGCTTGATGAAATCAGAGCTTCCCAGGAAAACGAAAGCATAAAGGGCGTTTGGGGTAAATATGCAAGGAGCAGAGACCTTTCATATGAAGAAATCTGCCAAAGAATTGAAAACGGCGAGGCGTGGACTCTTCGTTTAAAATCACCCGGAACACTCGAAGGAAAATGCTATTTTGATGATATGATTAAGGGCAAGATTGAAATGCCCGAAAATGTTCAGGATATTGTTATTCTTAAATCTGACGGAATCCCTACCTATCATTTTGCCCATGTTATAGACGACCACCTTATGAGAACAACCCATGTTGTGCGCGGTGACGAATGGATTTCGAGCGCCCCGATTCACCTTCAGCTGTTCAAGCTTTTAGGCTTCAAAGCCCCGAAATATGTTCACGTCGCTCCGATTATGAAGGAGGAAAACGGCGGTAAGCGCAAGCTTTCAAAGAGGAAAGACCCCGAGGCGGCGGTAACCTACTATATCGAGCAGGGCTACCCGAGCGAAAGCGTTAATGAATATATGATGACCCTTGCAAATTCAAATTTTGAAGATTGGCGAAGAGTGAACAAGGACGAGCCCCTTTCAAAATTTCCGTTTAATGTTAAAAAGATTAGTGTTTCAGGCGCACTTTTTGATATTGCAAAGCTCAGCGACGTTTCAAAAAATGTTGTTTCAAAAATGAACGCAAAAACAGTTTTTGATTTATCCTATGAATGGGCTAAGGAATATAACAAAGAGCTTGCCGCTCTTTATGAAAAGGATATTGACAGAGCGACTGCAATTCTTAATATCGACCGCGAAAACAAAAAGCCGAGAAAGGATATTGCAAAGTGGAGCGATATTTACGATTATATAAGCTATATGTTTGATGAAACCTTTGAGCCTGATTATGAGCTTTCAGGCAATGCCGATTCTGCCCTTGCACTTGACGTTCTTAAAAAATACAAGGATGTTGTTAACCTCGATGATGATAAAGACGCATGGTTTTCAAGAATAAAGGATTTATGCTCCGAGGTCGGATGCACGCCGAATGTTAAGGAGTTCAAAGCAAACCCCGATGCGTTCAGAGGTCATGTCGGCGATGTTTCAACGATTATCCGAGTTGCGCTCACAGGCAGAGTTAACACACCTGATTTGTTTGCAATAACCGCTCTTCTCGGAAGGGAAACAGTCAAAAACAGAATTGAACTTGCTATAAAACACTATGAGGAGGAAGAATAATGGCAGTTGAAGAAATTAAAAAAGAAGAAAACATTTCCTCAAATTTCATTCACGATTTTATTGATGAGGATTTGGCTGAGGGTGTTTATTCAAGAATTCAAACCCGTTTTCCTCCCGAACCAAACGGCTATCTCCACATCGGTCACGCAAAGGCTATCTGCATAAATTTCGGAGTTAAGAATAAGTACAAGGGAATATGCAACCTTCGTCTTGACGACACTAATCCGACTAAGGAAGATACGGAATATGTTGAAGCAATCGAAGAGGATATTAAGTGGCTCGGATTTGATTACGACAATGTTTACTATGCTTCGGATTACTTTGATTTCCTTTATGAATGCGCAATCAAGCTCATTAAAAAGGGAAAGGCTTTCGTTTGCGATTTAACACCCGAAGAGCAGAGGGAATACAGGGGAACTCTGACCGAACCCGGTAAAAACTCACCTTACAGGGACAGAAGCGTTGAGGAAAATCTCGACCTTTTTGAGAGAATGACAAACGGCGAATTTGAGGCAGGAAGCAAGGTTCTTCGCGCAAAGATTGATATGGCGTCGCCCAACCTCAATATGCGCGACCCGATTATATACAGAATAATGTATGCAACCCATCACAGAACGGGCGATAAGTGGTGCGTTTATCCGATGTATGATTTTGCGCATCCGCTTTCAGATGCCTGTGAAAAGGTTACGCATTCGCTTTGCTCACTTGAATTTGAAAACCACCGTCCGCTTTATAACTGGTTTGTTGACGAGCTTATTGAAGGCGAAAAGCCGCGCCAGATTGAGTTCGCAAGAATGAATCTTAACTACACCTTAACATCAAAGAGAAAGTGCCTCAAGCTCGTTCAGGACGGAATTGTTGACGGCTGGAACGACCCGAGAATGGCAACCCTTTCAGGTATGAGAAGAAGGGGCTATCCTGCTGAAGCAATTCGCGAATTTTGCGATAAAATCGGTGTTTCAAAGGCTTATTCGGTTATTGATTTTGCAATGCTTGAAAGCTGCGTTCGAGATAATCTTAATCAGAACTCACCCAGAGTAATGGCTGTTATTGACCCGATTAAGCTCATTATTGATAACTATCCCGAGGATAAAACCGAGGAAATTGAGGTTGAATACCACCCCGACCACGAGGAATACGGAAAAAGAACAGTTCCGTTTTCAAAAGAGCTTTATATCGAACGCGACGACTTTATGATTGAGCCTATCAAAAAATACAGAAGGCTTTATCCCGGCAACGAGGTAAGGCTTTATAAGGCATATTTTGTAACCTGCACGGGCTATGACCTTGACGAAAACGGAAATGTTACAGCGGTTCACTGCACATATGATCCCGAAACCTTCGGCGGCGATGCTCCCGACGGAAGAAAGGTTAAGGGAACTATCCACTGGGTTAACGCAAAGGACTGCCTTGAAACCGAGGTAAGGCTTTACGACAGACTCTTCAATGTTGAAAACCCAAGCGATGAAGAGGGCGTAAGCTCCTTTGAGGATAATCTTAATCCCGATTCGCTTGTTAAGAAAACAGCATATGTTGAAAGAGCGCTTAAAGATACAAAGCCGGGCGATAAATACCAGTTTATGAGAATTGGTTATTTCTGCACGGACCTTGATTCAACAGATGAAAAGATTATTTTAAACAGAACAGTTGCCCTCAGAGACAGCTTTAATAAGAAAAATAATTGAGAATTGAGAATTGAGAATTGAGAATTGCGGTTACTCGCTGCGCTCAGACAATTATTAATCGGGTGTGGGTGTCCCACCCAAAATTCTTCATTTTTCATTTTCAATTCTCAATTTTAAGGAATATTATGGTACAGAGAAAAGAGATAAAGAATATTGCAATAATTGCCCACGTTGACCACGGAAAAACAACCCTTGTTGATGAGATGCTTCATCAGAGCGGTATTTTCCGTGAAAACGAGGTTGTTTCAGAAAGAGTTATGGACTCAAACGACCTCGAAAAGGAGAGAGGAATAACAATCCTTTCAAAAAACACGGCAATTCACTATAAAGATACAAAAATTAATATTGTTGACACTCCCGGTCACGCTGATTTCGGCGGCGAGGTTGAGCGTATTTTAACAATGGTGGACGGCGTTTTGCTTCTTGTTGACGCGTTTGAAGGCTGTATGCCGCAAACAAGATTTGTTTTAAGCAAAGCACTTGCGCTGAGAAAAACTCCGCTTGTTGTTGTTAATAAAATCGACCGCGACGGCGCAAGACCCTATGAGGTTGTTGACGAGGTTCTTGATTTGTTCATTGAGCTTGGCGCAGATGAAGAGCAGATTGAATTTCCCGTTATTTTTGCTTCTGCAAGAAATGGTTATGCGAGCCTTAATCCCGAGGATAAAACGGGGGATATGCGTCCCCTTCTTGATGCAATTCTTGAATATATTCCGTCGCCGCAGGGTGATACTGACGGACCTGCACAGATTTTATTTTCATCCCTTGAATATGATGATTATGTCGGCAGAATCGGCGTTGGCAGGGTTGAAAGAGGCGAAATTAAGGTTAACACCCCATATGTTCTCTGCAAACAGGACGGCAGCAGGGAAAATATAAGGTTTTCTCAGATTTATCAGTTTGAAGGGTTAAAAAGAGTTGCATGTCAGAGCGCTTCTTTCGGCGACCTGGTTTGCGTTGCAGGTGTTGAAGACCTCAATATAGGCGAAACAGCATGCGACCCCGAGCATATTGAACCGCTTCCGTTTGTTAAAATCGACGAGCCGACAATAAGTATGAATTTCATTGTTAACGATTCACCCTTTGCAGGAAGAGAGGGCAAATATGTTACCTCGCGTAACCTTCGCGACAGACTTTTTAAAGAGGTTGAAACCAATGTTTCAATGAAGGTTGAAGAAACCGATTCCATGGATACCTTCAAGGTTTCGGGAAGGGGCGAGCTTCACCTTTCAATTCTTATTGAAACGATGAGAAGAGAAAACTATGAATTTCAGGTTTCGCGCCCGAAGGTTATTCTTAAAAAGGATGAGGATACGGGCGAAACCCTTGAGCCGATTGAAACCGCAATAATTGAGGTTCCCGAGGAGTATGTTGGTTCTGTTATGGAAAAGCTCTGTTCGCGTAAAGGCGAAATAGAGAATATGGATACGCGCTCAACGGGAATGACTCACCTTGAAATAAAAATTCCGTCAAGAGGGCTCATCGGTTATCGAAGCGAATTTCTAACCGACACAAACGGCAACGGAATTATGAATCAGCTCTTTGCAGGATATGAACCGTATAAGGGCGATATCGAAACAAGAAGCCGCGGTTCAATAGTTGCCCACGAAACAGGAACAACAACGGGCTACGGACTTTGGAACACTCAGGACAGGGGAAGGCTTTTCGTTGGTCCGGGTGTTGATGTTTATGAAGGTATGATTGTTGGCGAATGTGCAAAGGACGAGGATATTGTTTGCAATGTCTGCAAGAAAAAGCATGTTACAAACACTCGTGCAAGCGGCTCTGACGAGGCGCTCAAGCTTGTTCCGCCAACAACTCTTTCGCTTGAACAGAGCATGGAATTTCTTGCTGACGATGAGCTTCTTGAGGTTACTCCGAAATCAATAAGACTCAGAAAAACAATTCTTTCAAAGGAGCTTAGGCTTAAGGCTGAAAGCAGAGCAAGAAAATAAGTTTATACTTATTTTAATGAAAAATTAAGAATTAAGAGTGAAGAGTTGTGGGTGCTACGCACGGTTATAAAATTCAAAAATGTAGTTTTCTTCACAAAACGGCGCATCAAATCTGCGCCCCGAAATTCTTAATTCTTAACTCTCAATTCTAAATTATAAAGAACGAAGGGATGTGGATATATGAACGGCAAAGCAGGTTTATATATTCACATCCCTTTTTGCAAAAACAAATGCCCTTACTGCGATTTTTACAGTAAAAAATACTGCGAAAGTGATGCGGCGGATTATTGCAATGCTTTAATTGCTCAGATGAAGGAATTTGAGGGCGGCTTTGATACGGTTTATTTCGGTGGAGGAACGCCAAGCATTATTCCCGAAGAACTAATCGGAAAGGTAATTAATGAAGCAAAAAAGCATTTTGAAATAGACCCAAACAGTGAAATAACAATTGAATGTAACCCTTCAAAAGACCTTTCAGAGAGCTTTAAAAAGTATAAATCATACGGCATAAACCGTGTTAGCCTTGGAATGCAGAGCGCCGTTGATAAAGAGCGCTTTGCGCTCGGCAGAACTGCCGGCAAAGCGCAGGTTGAAAAGGCTGTTTTTGATGCAAAAAATGCCGGAATTGAAAATATCAGCCTCGATTTGATGCTCGGAACTCCGAAGCAGAGCCTTTCTTCCCTTGATGAAACCTTTGATTTTATTGACAAAATGAAGGTAAAACACATTTCGGCATATATGCTGAAAATTGAAGAGGGAACTCCGTTTGCAAAAATGAAAAAACGCCTTGAGCTTCCGAGCGAAGATGAGGTTTGCGAAATGTATTTAAAAACAGTTGAGGTTTTAAATCAGCTCGGCTTTCCTCAATACGAAATAAGCAATTTTGCAAAAGCGGGATTTGAAAGCAGGCATAATTTGAAATACTGGGAGCTTGAGCCGTATCTTGGGCTTGGCAAAAGCGCTCATTCCTTTTGGCAGGGCAAAAGATTTTTTGTTGATGAGAGTTTTAATATCATTCCGGACGGCGAAGGCGGAACGAAGGAAGAAAGAATTATGCTCGGCTTAAGACTATCGAAGGGAATAAATAAAAAACTGACAGAAAAGGATTATCAACAGTTTATTGATATGGGATATATTATCGAGAAGGGCGATAATATTGCTTTAACTCCCAAGGGAATGCTTGTTTCAAATTCAATAATAAATGAACTGATTTAGCAAATAATATCCTTGGTGATATTATGAGCAATAAAGAAAAAAAGCAAACAATAAGCAGTATGAATAATTTTGATGTTGACGCTCCGCTCAGGGACAAAGGAAGAAAAAACTACAAAAAGAAATACAGGCTCAGCCGTGATTTAACAAATAAATTTTCTTCATGGGCGTCAAATCCAACCGTTCAGCCCGACGGAAAAACCGAAATGGGAGTTCCGATTCCAACAGAGCAGAATGTTGAATATTCAAAAGAATATCAGGAAGAAAACGAACTTTAGCACACTTCGTGTGCAATTAAGAGTTAAGAGTGAAGAATGAAGACTTTTGGGCGGCACATCTGCACCTGATAATATTTTGAGTTTTTTGAAAAAAGTTGTTGACATAGTCACTTTTATTTGCTATTATATTTAAGCACTTAAAAGTGCACCCTGCCTACTTAGCTCAGTCGGTAGAGCATGCGGCTGTTAACCGCAGGGTCGTAGGTTCGAGCCCTACAGTAGGCGCCAAAAGGGAAAAGACACCATAAGGTGTCTTTTTTCTTTTGGCAGAGACTGTAGGGCGAGAAACGAACTCCGATTTCGCAGGGCGCAGACCGCACGAAATCGGGAGAAAGGTCCAGTGGACCTTTCGATAGTTGAGAAGAGATTCCCCAGTGGGTCACCAAAAAAAGATGGCTTATGCCATCTTTTTTACGTATATTGTACTAT
>JAFUZY010000120.1 GCA_017476375.1 Eubacterium sp. | reverse complement strand
TTTCGTTTTCTTGCGAGCGGGAGCTGTACAAAGGTACTGCCCCCGAGCAAAAAACGAAAAGCGCAAAAATTCCCGAGAATTCGATGTTCTCAGGAATTTTAATATTGATATTTAACTGGGTGCTGCGCACGAGGAGCGTCGAGTCCGCCATTCCCTACAAATATGCATTGAAAAAACACTTGCGCGGTTTTGTCCTTTGTCTACAGTCTGAAAGCTCGGCACAAAAGTGCCGAGCTTTCATTTCGTTCTGATTGACTGAGTTTCGCTCAGGTGTTCATATTCACCATATTCATAGCAGGAAGTTATCAGGCGGATATAGTATTTTTCACGGTGATTGAGATTACTTATAACATAACAATCATCTTTAATGCAGTCTATAAATTCAAAATCCTCGTTGTCTGTTGAAAGGTTTATTTCAACATAAACCTCAGGGTCTTTATTTGGAAATACAACTTTTATCTGACCGCTTAAAGGAATCACATTGTAATCAACATATGTTTTAATCGGATTGAACTTAGTTGTTTCTTTATATTCTGACATCGCTTCATTTGCTGTTTCGCCCTCTGCAAGGCAGCTGAGAGGAAATGCAAACAATAAAGCGCAGCAAAAAATAATACACAATACCTTTTTCATTTATTCACCTTAGTCTTACTGACTTATTGTCGTATAATTAAATCCTTTTTCTCCCCAAAATAACAGAGTGTCGCCATTAAGAGAAAAATCAATTATATTGTTGCCGTTTTCAATGGGAACGAGCGCTGTTTTGCCTTTTTTAATCAGAAAGGCTTTGTCATCAACCGAACTACACCAAATCATATTGCCGTTTGAATATGAACTGCAATAATAGTTTCCGTCTGCGATTTTAGAAGCTTTACCATTTTCAAAATAATACAGTCCGCCTTCAGTTGATGAAAAATATATTCTCTTATCATTCACATAAAAATCTTTAATTCCATATCCGAGATTAACTCGTTTAACCTTTTGAGATTTAATGCTTTTAATATTGATTAAGCCTGTTTGGTCGCTGTTCGCATTGGTGTAGTATATATTATTATTGCTTACAACATATGGCAATTTCAGATTACCTTTATTCTTTAAGCTGACGGCTGTTTTAACGCTCAAACTGTCTTTTTTAAACAATGCATACTTAACCTTGTCATCAGTAGTTCTGAAATACAGCGTATTATCAGAGTATCTGAAATCAGTGCTGTTCTCTTGAAAACGACTGCATTTCTTTTTAGTTTCGTCGATTAAATAAGCTTTATTGCTATCGGATGAAAGGCTTATAAGCGTGTTATTTGCGGCGTAAAGATAATCCCCTTCAACCTTCATAACCTTTTTTATATCTTTACTGCTGAACTTATACAAATAGCCTTTATAGATATACATCAAATAACCGTAATAGCATAGATTTCTCGGCTTTTGAAATGAAATATGGAAAATATCGCCGTTTTTCTCTTTACAGGCAATGCCGTATTCATCAAGATAGTATGTGTTATCTTTTTCATCAGTTAAAACAAAAACATCTGTTTTCTTTGCCTTGCTTTTAGTCTTTTCGGCTTTGGTCGTTTTCTCAGTTACCTTTGTTGCCTGCTTTGTTTTATTAACATAAGGTTTGCTTATATCTTTTGTTTTTAAAGTAACTGAGGTTGTTGCAGCCTGCTCATAGGTTCTGTTTCTTATAACCTCTCTTGCAGCAAGCGAGCCTCCCGTTATAACTGCTGCAATTCCGATTCCCGCAACAATTCTTTTGAAAAACGCCGATAACCCAAGCGTAATGGGAAAGGAACGGAATTTTACACTATCTTTTCTTTCAATAATCTCTAATTGTCTTTTTAACGATTTACGGGCTTTATTCAAACGACTTTTAACAGTTCCCTCGGGAATGCCCAGCTCCTTTGAAATCTGAGCAACTGATAATTCATTATAATAAAACAAAATAACGCATTTTTTCTGTTCATCAGGAAGCTTGTTTATGCAATTCCTAATAAGCGTCCTGATTGCTTTTTTATCCGTTATCTCTTCGGGGATAACTGAAGAATCACGGTTTTCAATCGAATCTTCTATGCGTGGGCTAATTTCATCTTTTTTATAATTATCGGAAAGCAATTCATGCTTATGCTTTTTAAAAAAGTCTCGACAATTATTTGCAACAATCTGATTTAGCCATTTTTCAAATTTTGCGTCATCCTTAAGAGTGTTTAACGAGTAAAACGCTTTAACATACGCCTCCTGAACCATATCCTCGGCATCCTTTGGGTTCCCGATTATTTTAAGCGCTGTATAATATGCCTTTTGATATGTTATTTCAAAGAGCTTTCCGAATGCCTCGCTGTTTCCTTCTTTTGCCGCCCCAACCAAAGACAATAGCATATTCTCCATTTATTATATTCATCCTCTTTAAATTATTAATAATAAGACGAAAAAGATAAGCAAAAGGTTCATTTTTTATATATAGTACTCGTCCTCGCCGAGAAGCCATTTTTTCGGATTTTCATCAATATATTGAAGATGGTTTAAATAATCATTTTCATCTCGGATAATATGGTCGTAAAAAGAACGCTGCCAAAGATTTAAATCTTTATCAATTAAATGTATTAACTTTGATGAATTCATCTTTAAATAACCAACAACCTTTGAGAGAAGTGAATCGCCCCTACATTAATTTTTGACAATAAGCATTTTCTTTCATTTGTGCATATAGTTATGAAATATGCTCCGTTACTGCTATAATCATATTTTTCAAGTCTCAGATTTTTCTTGATATAAAACGACTTGCTATATTTAATAAAATCTCTTTTTTATTCTTTTCAGGATTATTCCAGACTTCAAATAACAGCTTTTCAAGAACAGATGAAATCTCTTTACCTTCAAAGCCGAGAGCCATTAAGTCGTTTCCGTTGATTTTCAAATCGCTGATTCTGTATGGCTCTTTGCTTTCAATAATTCTTGTTGCCTCTTCTCTGATTTTTTCGGTTTCAAAACTGCTGTTAATTGCCTTTTTAAGTTCGATTAAATCAAAAAGCAAATCAACGCCAAGTTTATTTAAAAGCTCCTTAACAGAGGCGTCAGAGCGGCTGTATTCGATTAGTTTTGTAACCTTATCAAATGTATCATTGCTGACTCGAAGTCTTTTTAATATTCCGTCTGCATTATCGGTTTTTAAAAGCAGAATTGCAAGGCGGATATAATCCTTCTTCGGAGCAACTGCGATTGCGTTATAATCACATTCTTTATATTCGGGAATAATAACAGAAATTATCTCGCTGTATTCTTTTATTACGCTGCCTGCATTATCGCCGATAAGAAGTTTTACAAGCTCGGAATAAATTCGTTCAGCCGCGATGTTATTTAATAGCTCTTTGTTTTTGAAAATCGCAAGCCTTGTTTCTTCTTCTATCCCAAAGCTGAGTTGGGAGGAAAAGCGAAGAGCTCTCATAATTCTCAGCGCGTCCTCCTGAAACCTTAAATCACTTTTGCCGACTGTTTTTATAATTCTCTTTTTAATATCCTCAACCCCGCCGAATAAATCAATAAAACCTTCTTCATCGTTATACGCAATAGCGTTGATGGTAAAATCGCGCCTTGATAAATCCTCATTTATATCATTAACAAAGGAAACACTTTCCGGATGACGGTTATCCGAATATTTCCCGTCCGTTCTGAAGGTTGTTATTTCATAGGGCTGATGATTGATTATTGCGGTTATTGTTCCGTGTTTAAGACCTGTTTCTACAAATTTTATATCATTATCCAATAAAACCTTTTCAACCTGATTCGGAAGGGCTGAGGTTGTTATATCATAATCGGAAACCTTTCTTCCCATTATCGCATCTCGAACACAGCCGCCGACGGCATACGCCTTATACTGCGACTGAGTAAGCAAAGATATTATTCTTTTTGCGTCCCTTGGTAAATACATAAGCTTTCTCGATTCGGTTTTTTTATTATTTTATCATAAAAAGAATAATAAAACAAATGTTATTAGTATGAATATGTTTTTAAAATACTTTTTTTCATTTTTGCTCGGCGGAAACATATATTGTATAATTGAGCTGCTCTATCGTTCAAGAACACATTACAGTATGTTTTTTTGCTCGGGACTTGCACTGATAATTCTTCTTTATATTTATCAAGGCAACAAAAACATTCCGCCTCTTTTATTCGGATTGACTGCTTCTGCTGTTATAACAAGCCTTGAATTTGTTTTCGGCGTTGTTTTCAACATAATGCTTAAAGAAAATGTCTGGGATTATTCAAATACACCGCTTAATATTTTTGGTCAGATTTGCCTGCCCTTTTCAATTATTTGGTTTTTCTTCGGAATTATAATATATTGTTTATTTAAAAATCTAAGTTTTTTTGCATAAACTCTTGTTAAATTTTAAACAATACTGTATAATTTATATGAATTTAAAATATAGGAGGAAATTTTTATGGCATGTTTTGTTGTTCCGGCAGCAGAAGCAATTATTGTTACCGCTGCATATTTCGCAGCTAAAAAAAGAGAAACCAAAATTGAAGCTAAGAGCTTTGCAAACGGCGAGAAATTTGAAAGTGAAAACAAAATCACTTGGTCAAAGAGACTCAGCTGGCTTTTAGTTCTTCTTTGGGGAGGCGTTGCAATGCTTATTGTTGACCATTTATTCAGCGGCGAGCTTGTTTTGTATCCGCCCTTCCTGACGGCGATGAATTCTGCAAAAGATACTGCGGCAATGTTATATGAAATTAAAACTGTCGGAGTTGCTATGTCAGCCTTTGTAACCGGAATATGGGGTGCTATATGCGTTGGCGTTCAGCTAAAAAACAGAAAGAAAACAAAAGCATTATCACAAAACAATATCTGAACAAAAAAGCTATCTCGTTTGAGATAGCTTCAGTGTGTCGACAAACCTATAAAAATTATGGAGACACACTGGCAGACTTTAGAGAAAGAGGCAAAATTTCGTTTTCTTGCGAGCGGGAGCTGTACAAAGGTACTGCCCCCGAGCAAAAAACGAAAAGCGCAAAAATTCCCGAGAATTCGATGTTCTCGGGAATTTTAA
>JAFUZY010000119.1 GCA_017476375.1 Eubacterium sp. | reverse complement strand
CGCAAACCCAATACGGCGCTCGGATCGCTCCCCAGCGTTGCCCTATCCTCCGTATTGGTAAAGCATTAGCATTATACCACACTTTACTAACTTACTTTACACTAAAAATCAAAATTGTACTTGACATGGGGTACACCACAGTTTTTAGATAATCAAATGCTTTGATTAACTATTTTAATTCATTATACATTTTATAAATATCGTCATATTTAAGCGGAATCGGATTTCTTTCCATCAGCATCGACATTGATTTTTCAGTTAGCTCCCTAATCTGCTCCTCACTCGTGCAGCCTATTTCAAGGAGATTTGTTTTCATCCTCATTGCCTTTTTCATTTCGCTGATTTTATCCGCCATTTCAAAGGCGTCCTTAAATCCGCAATCCTCAGCAAAACCTTTCAGTCTGCCGTCTTTATCCGCATTTTCGGCGTTGAATCTTATAAAATAATCGAGCGTAAACGCACAGGCTTCTCCGTGCGGCAAGCCGTATATATTCGTCAGCGGAAAAGAGCAGGCATGCGAGCCCGTTGTTCTCGGATGCGAAAAAGCAACGCCTGCAATTATTGAAGCCTCAGCCATCTTTTCTCTTGCCGTTATATTATCGGGTTCGTTATACGCCCTTTCAAGCCATTCAAAAACAAGCCTTGCCGAATGAAGCGAGCAGGCGGAACAAATCGGCTGATTTAAAACCGACCAGAAACTTTCAATCGCATGTGACAAAACGTCAAGCCCCGTAGACGCGGTTATCTGCTTCGGAACGGTTAAAGTCAGTTCGGGGTCAACAACCGCAATTTTCGGATACATTGCGTCGTCGTTCATCGGCTGCTTGAGGTTTTTCTTCAAGTCGGTCAGAACCGAAATATTTGTTATTTCAGAAGCGGTTCCCGAGGTTGTGCTGAGCGCAATCATGGGAATTGCCTCTTCCTTATTTACAGGCTTTCCCCCGCTGTGGTAGGTTTCAATACAATCCGTACCTTTTGCAATCGCACATGCAGCCTTGCAGCAATCCATTGGCGAACCGCCGCCGAGTGCAACTGCAAAATCGGCGCCAACCTTTCTGAGAAGCTTAACGCATTCGTTAACATTATCCGTGGTCGGATTCGGGCGAATATCGCTGAAAACATCAACAATACTTCCGTCGCTGAGTGCGGCAAGCTCATCTGCTAATCCGTTTTTTGCAAAGCTCTTTGAACAGACAAGAACTCCCCTTCCTCCGCCTATATCTTCAATATATTTCTTTATATCTTTTCTTTTGCCGCATCCGAATTCAATTCTGACGGGCAGATTAAAAGTCCAGTTCATTTTTTCACCTCGCGAAGATTATAATATATAAACACATATTTTACAACTGTTAATTCCTGCAACATAATAGACACTTGTCGTACCATTGGGGACAGTCCCCAATGGTACATAATCATTTTTCCAATCAAGCATTGAAAAAAATAATAATGCTGATATAATATCCGTATGTATGAATGAATATGAAATAATAAAAATAACGGAAAACGATGGTAAAGGCAATGAAATTAAATGAACTTGAAATAGGAAGCACGGGAGTAATTCAGTCCGTTGGCGGAGAGGGTGCGTTAAGGCAGCATTTTCTTGATATGGGAGTTATTCCGGGATGCGAAATTGAGCTTGTTAAATATGCTCCGATGGGCGACCCTGCGGAATACCGTATCCACGGATACGAGCTTACCCTTCGCCTTGATGATGCAAAGGAAATAACAATTGTTAAAAACGCAGACAAGCACGAAAAGGAAGCAGAGAAAAAGCGGATTGCGCCAATTGTAAAAAAGGAGCATCCGGGACTTGGCGAGGGAGGCAAATACCACGTCAAGGCTGAGGAAAATCCCCTGCCCGACGACAAGGTTTTATCCTTTGCGCTTGCAGGAAATCAAAACTGCGGAAAAACAACGCTCTTTAACCAGCTGACAGGCGCAAATCAGCATGTCGGCAATTTCCCCGGAGTTACCGTTGACAGAAAGAGCGGTCAGATAAAAGGTGAGCCCAACACTGAGGTTATAGACCTTCCGGGCATATATTCCCTCTCTCCTTATACCAGCGAGGAAATTGTTTCAAGAAGATATATTCTTGATGAAAAGCCAACGGGAATTATCAATATAGTTGATGCAACGAATATTGAAAGAAACCTTTATTTAACAATGCAGTTAATGGAGCTTGAAACGCCGATGGTTCTTGCTCTCAATATGATGGATGAAATGCGCTCAAACGGCGGTTCGGTGCTTATCAACGAGATGGAGGAAATACTCGGAATACCCGTTGTTCCTATTTCGGCGGCAAAAAACGAAGGCGTTAAGGAGCTTATAAGCCACGCCGTACATATTGCAAAATATCAGGAAAAGCCAAAAAGGAACGATTTTTGCGATGAAAATGAGTTCGGCGGAGCTGTTCACAGATGCCTTCACGGAATTATGCATTTAATCGAAGACCACGCACGGGCTGCAGGCATACCGGTTCGTTTTGCGGCAACAAAGGTTGTTGAAGGCGATAAAACAATTCTTGAAGCGCTGAATCTTGATGAAAACGAAGCGGAATTTGTTGAGCATATTATTGTGCAGATGGAGCAGGAACGAGGACTCGACCGTGCTGCAGCTATTGCCGATATGCGCTTTTCGTTCATAATGAAACTTGTTAATCAGTGCGTTATCAAGCCAAAGGAAAGCAAGGAACGCGAAATCAGCAGAAGGATAGATAATGTTTTAACGGGAAAATTCACTGCAATCCCCTCGTTCATTGCAATTATGGGGCTGATTTTCTGGCTCACCTTCGGCGTTATCGGAAAATATCTTCAGGAGCTTATGGAAAAAGGAATCGACCTTCTGAGCGCTTTTGTTGATACAGGGCTTACCGCGTGGCACACAAACGAGGTTGTTCATTCACTGATAACAAAAGGAATAATAACCGGCGTCGGAAGCGTTGTTGTTTTTCTTCCGATAATCGTTACCCTTTTCTTCTTTCTCTCACTTCTTGAGGATACGGGATATATGGCAAGAGTTGCCTTTGTTATGGATAAGCTTCTTAGAAAAATCGGACTTTCGGGACGAAGCATTGTTCCGCTTTTAATAGGCTTTGGCTGCTCTGTTCCGGGTGTTATGAGCGCAAGAACGCTCCCCTCGGAACGCGACAGAAAGATGACGATAATCCTAATCCCTTTTATGAGCTGCTCGGCTAAGCTTCCGATTTATGCGCTCTTCTCAGCGGCTTTCTTTCCGAAATATGCCGCTCTTGTTATGACGGGTCTTTATATTCTTGGAATCCTGATAGGCATAGTTCTTGCCCTAATTTCAAAAACAACCTCCTTCAAGGGCGAAGCGGTTCCCTTTGTTATGGAGCTTCCGAATTACAGAATGCCGAGTTTCAAAAACACGGTTCGCCTGCTCTGGGATAAATCAAAGGATTTCTTAACAAGGGCTTTCACTGTTATCTTTCTCGCCTCAATAGTTATATGGTTTTTGCAAACCTTCAACTTTCACCTTGAAATGGTTGACGGCTCAAAAGACAGTATGCTTTCGGTTATAGCAGGCTTTATATCTCCGATTTTTGCTCCGCTCGGCTTTGGCAACTGGAAGATAACAACCTCGCTTATAACAGGATTTATGGCAAAGGAAAGCGTTGTTTCAACAATTTCTGTTTTAATCGGAGGAACAAAGGCTCTGACCTCTGTTTTCACTCTTCGTTCAGCCCTTTCCTTCCTCGTTTTCTGTTTGCTTTACACTCCCTGCGTTGCCGCAATATCAGCAGTACGGCGCGAGCTTGGCGGAAAGTGGGCTGCAGGCGTTATCATTCTTCAATGCTCTGTTGCATGGCTCGCCTCGGGCGCAGTATATCTTATAGCGTCGTTGTTCTGACGCTGATAATACAATCCTAAAACTAACAACTAATAACTAACAACTAACAACTAATTAAAGCGGTGATTAAATTGACAAGGCTATTAATCAGTTTTGTAAATAAGAACAAGGACGAAAGCGAAATCAGAAGCTCGCTTTCAAATCTCGGCGCATATTCCTGTATTATATGCAATTTGCTGCTTTGCGTAGTTAAGTTTTTAATCGGAACGCTGAGCGCCAGCGTTTCAGTTACGGCTGATGCAGTTAATAACCTTTCCGACTGCGCATCAAATATAGTTACGATAACAGGAACAAAGCTTTCAAACAAGCCGGTTGACAAGGAGCATCCCTTCGGGCACGGCAGAATTGAATACATAAGCGCGCTCATTGTTTCCTTCTTCATATTCTTAATGAGCTTTGAGCTTGCAAAAGCCTCTGTCGGCAAGATTATTAATCCAACCGAAATCAAGTATTCACCTTGGTTTTTAGTTGTTCTTGTTATTGCAATCGGAGTTAAGTTTTGGATGGCATACCTCAACTCAAAACTATTCAAGCTGACGCAAAACCTTAATCTTAAAGCGCTTATGCTTGATAGTTTAAACGACTGCCTCGCAACCTCATCAACAATTGTTGCTCTGATTGTTTCAAAATTTCTTCATTTTCAGAGGATTGACGGAATAATCGGAATCGGTGTTTCAATCTTCATTTTTGTTTCGGCAATCAAAATGCTTTTTGATGTTGTTTCCCCCCTTCTTGGCGAGAAGCCCTCAAAGGAACTGAGTGAAAGAATCGAGAGCATCATTCTTGAGGACGACATTGTTCTCGGCGTTCATGATTTGATTGTTCATTCCTACGGTGACGGTAAAAAAATCGCCTCAGCGGATGCCGAGGTTCTTGCAAGCGAGGATATATTTGCAATCCATGATGTTATTGATAAAGCTGAAAGAAAAATACTAAACGAGCTCGGAGTAACAATGTGCATTCACATAGACCCAATCCGGCCTGAGAACAGCGAGCTTTCAACGCAAATCAAAAAAACAAAGCAAATTATAAAAGATTACAACCCCGCCTACTCCCTCCACGATTTTCAGAAAAGCGAAAATGAAGGAAAATGTTTTGTAAGTTTTGATTTGATTATCCCGTTTGAAGATGAAGAAAACAAGGAAGAAATAGGGCGCGATTTAACCGAAATTCTTGAAGAGAGCTTTAAAAATACTGAATTTGAAATCAATATTGAACACAGTTATATATAAATAAAACTTGACAAAATAATAAAATAAGTTATATAATGCCTTTGTGAAAAGCGATGACTAAGAAAAGTAGTGCGAAAAAGTGCCGAAAGCGAGTTCGGGAGGGTGGAAGCCGAACGGTAACATTCGTATGAAGAACACTTAAGAGCTGCAAGCTGAAAGGAAACGAGTAGGTGCGCCGCATGCCAAGCGTTACTGTGGCAGACTTTAATAATGAAGTCATTGAGAAGCAATATAGGTGGCACCACGGGTACAGTCGCTCGTCCTATAATAAGGACGATGCTGACTGTATTTTTTATATAAAAGGAGAAATATTATGAAACACACAGATATTAAAGACATTCTTGAAAAAGATGATTTCATCGGCAAGGAAGTAACCGTTTGCGGATGGGTAAGAACTGCAAGAGACAGTAAAAATGTTGCCTTCCTTGAGTTAAACGACGGCAGCTCGCTCGGTCATCTTCAGATAGTTATCGACAAGGCAAAGTTAACCGATGTTGACCCCGAAGCAACAAAGCTCGGCGCGTCGCTCAAGGTTATCGGAAGCGTTGTAAAAAACGAAAGAAACAATACAAACGAGGTTGATGCAGCTCAAATAATCGTTCTCGGCAAATGCCCCGGAGATTATCCGCTTCAAAAGAAATTCCAGAAGCTTGAAACTCTTCGCGAAATGCCCCATATCAGAGTAAGAACAAACACCTTTAACGCTGTTTTCCGCGTTCGTTCCATAATGGCAGCTGCAATTCACCGTTTCTTCCAGGAAAGAGGTTTTGTTTACATCAACACTCCTCTTATAACAGGCTCGGATGCCGAGGGCGCAGGCGAAATGTTTCAGGTAACAACCATCGGCTTCAGCAAGGAATATGAAACCGAAGAGGAATACTATGCAAACGATTTCTTCGGAAAGAAAACAAATCTTTCCGTTTCAGGTCAGCTTGAGGGCGAAATCGCCGCTATGGGTCTTGGAAAGATATACACCTTCGGTCCTTCCTTCAGAGCTGAAAACTCAAATACTCAGCGCCATGTTGCCGAGTTTTGGCACATCGAACCCGAAATTGCCTTCTGCGAACTCCCCGACTTAATTGAAATTGCAGAGGATATGATTAAATATGTTGTTAAAGATTATATGGAAAAATGCCCCGAAGAGCTTAAATTCTTTGAACAGCGATTTGAAAAAGGCTTAACCGAAAAACTTCTTTCGGTTGTTAACAACGATTTTGCAGTTGTTGATTACACTGACGCAATCGATATTCTTAAAAAAGCGGATGTTAAATTTGAATTCCCCGTTGAGTGGGGCTGCGACCTCCAAAGCGAACATGAAAGATATATCACCGAGGTTGTTTATAAAAAGCCTGTTTTCTTAATTAACTATCCTAAGGATATAAAATCCTTCTATATGAAGCAGAATCCGGATGGAAAAACCGTTGCTGCAACCGACCTTCTTGTTCCCGGCGTTGGCGAAATCATAGGCGGAAGCGAAAGAGAAGCGGACTATGATAAGCTTGTTAAGGCAATGAAGGATAAGGGAATGGGTCTTGATGATTACAGCGCATATCTTGATTTAAGAAAATACGGCTCCGTTCCCCATTCGGGATTCGGTCTCGGTTTTGAAAGAATTATTATGTACTGCACGGGAATGGCAAATATCCGCGACGTAATTCTTTATCCGAGAACTGTCGGAAGCATAAAATAAACAATGATGAATTATGAATGAGGAATTAGGAATTACGGTTACTCGGCTTTGCCTCAAACAATAATAAAATCGGAGCGAAGCGACCCGAAATTCGTAATCTCGACCAACGGTTCCCAAAATTTGTTACCGGCTTGGAGCGCCGACAAATTTTGACCGTTCGGCAGTTCTTTTTGTTCGCTTCATATGCCACTGGCAGCGCTCACAAACGAACCGTAACTCGTAATTCGTAATTTAATACAAATAATAGGAGGACAGAAAATGAACATATATCCAAAAGGATATCAATCCTCGCTCTCTCAAAAACAAACTCAAAAAGCTATTAAAACAGTTAAAGATACCTTTCAGAACACACTTGCAAAAACTCTTGAGCTCGACAGAATAACTGCGCCCCTCATCGTAACAAAAGCAAGCGGCATAAACGACGACCTCAACGGCGTTGAAAGAAAAGTTCATTTCACAATGAAGAATGTTTCGGGCGAAGCGGAGGTTGTTCAGAGTCTTGCGAAATGGAAAAGGCAGGCGCTTTATCGCTACGGCTACAAGCCGGGCGAAGTCATATACACCGATATGAACGCCATCCGCCGCGACGACGACACCGATAATCTTCATTCGATGTTCGTTGACCAGTGGGATTGGTGCAAGGTTATAACCAAAGAGCAGAGAAATACCGAGTTTTTGAAAGAAACAGTTCAAAAGATTGTTAACGCAATTTATGAGTCAAACAAAAAGGTTCGTGAACAGTATCCTGTTTTGAGCTTTGAAATGAATAAGGATGTCTTTTTCATAACAACGCAGGAGCTTGAGGATATGTTCCCCGATTTAACTGCAAAGGAACGCGAAAACGAAATAACAAAAGAACACAAAACAGTTTTTCTTATGCAGATAGGCGGCAGGCTGAAAAGCGGTGAAAAGCATGACGGACGCGCTCCCTACTACGACGACTGGAGTCTCAACGGCGACATTCTTGTTTGGAATGAGCTTCTCGGATGCGCTTTCGAGCTTAGCTCAATGGGAATAAGGGTTGATTCAAAAAGCCTTCACGCTCAACTCAAGGAAGAGAATCTTCTTGAAAGAGAAAACTTTGAATTTCATAAATGTATTCTTGATAACACCTATCCCCTGACCATCGGCGGCGGAATAGGTCAGTCGCGTCTTTGTATGCTTCTTCTTCAAAAAGCCCATATCGGCGAGGTTCAATGCTCTGTCTGGAGCGATGAAATGAGAGAAGAATGCAAAGCAAACAACATAATTCTTTTATAAAACATTAAATGGCTGTCTTAAGACAAGAAGAAATAAACAAAAATGTAGGGGAGGGTCTCCTGACCCTCCCGCATAATAACAGTCGATATTCAATTCGGGCGGGTGTGGAAACCCGCCCCTACTTATTTTATACAGAAAGTAATATTATCTATGTTTTCAAAAAATTGTTATCTTGAAACAGCCCCTTTTTATTTTAATAATTCAATTATTCTTTGAATGGTTTTGGGTGATAAATCTGCGTCGCCCTGCATTATGTAATCAATAAGCCCCTGCGTAGTCCGATAGGTAAAAACAGGAATATCCTTTGATTTACCGCTGATTTCAACCCTCGTTTGGGGATTTGCAAAATATACCGCGCCGCTAATATTTGTAAAAATCCTGTTATCTCTCAGATAATTTGCAAGGCGGTATATTTGCGTTCCAACCTGCTTAACAGGATTATAAAATTCAGTTCTGTGGTCTATGTCATAACGGTCTGTTTTATCCTTAATCCAGTCTTTCCATTCATAATCCCCTTTTATCGTTCCTTTTCCGTTTTTTACCTCGATTATGAAAACGCCCGTCCTGCCGATTACAATATTATCAATCTCGCTCTTTCCTTCGCCGAAATGAACAACTGCATTTTGAATAACCGTGTAGCCTTCAGGAAGGCAGTTTTCAAGAATTTGACCGGTTCTTCTTTCGCCCATATCGCCGTAGTATTTGCCCGGAGAGCTGAATTTCGGATTTTCAGAGGGCAAAGCCGCGATAAAAGAAATAATGCTTATAACAAGAAAAAGCGCGCCAAAAGCCAATGCAGCGAATAATTCTGTCATTAAAAATCCGACGCCGCATGCAATTGCAAATGCAAGGAAAACAATCCCGATAATCGGACTTCCGCCTCCGCTCGGCTCGGGAGCATTAGGTTCATTTTCTTTTTTAATTAATTTAGCCATATTCTACCTCATTAAACTGATAAATGCCTTTGCTGTGCGAAGGTCGGAATCTCTGAAGTGATTGCCTTCGTTCCATTCAAAAGTGCAGGGAATGTTTTTCTCCTCAAAAATCTGCGCCTGCTGTCTGATGCAGTCGCCGACGGTTGCCATAATCTGATTGCGTGTTTTCTCTTCCCTGTTTCCAAGGCTGAGGTAAACCTTTTCCGCCTTAAAATCGTTTGCTCTTGCGTAATCGAGCCAGCCGCTATACCAAACTGATGGCGAAGCTGCGGCAACGCCATAAAACAGATTGCTGTTATATCCGCACCAGAGAGCGAACAGCGCAGCCAGAGAATAGCCGCCGATGATGAGCTTTGTTTCATCGCCGAAACCGTAGTCGCTCTTGATTTTCGGGAGCAGTTCTTCGGTGAGTATTCTCAAAGTTTCTTCTGCGCCGCCGCCGAAATTCTGCTTGCCGAATACGGCAGGAGCCTCCCATGGTGAGAGTTCTTCGTTCCAGCTATTCACCTTTATTGCAACAAGCGTGAACGGTACGCTCACGCTTTCGCAAATCGTTTTATATTCATTTTCAAGCACCTCAATATCGTGCCCGTCAACGAACTGGAACAGCAAGTATTCTGATTTTTCATTGATAAAAGTAATAATTTCTCTGTCCATAATTACCTCGTTATTCTGATAACAGAATTATAAATGCCTGATTTGAACGCCCTGCTATACTTTTATATTCTTATATGGTATAATAATACACATAAATTGTTGTAATCGGGAGGTAAGCATATGCATGATATATGGAATCCGTGGCACGGCTGCAAAAAATGCAGCGAGGGCTGTCAGAACTGCTATATGTTCTACCTTGATTCGCAACACGGAAAGGACGGCGGCGAAATTTATCGCACGAAAGCCGGCTTTCGCTATCCGCTGTCAAAGGACAGAAACGGACAGTATAAAGTGAAAAGCGGCGAAATGCTGCGCGTGTGTATGACGAGCGATTTCTTCCTTGAAGAAGCGGATAAATGGAGGGAAGAGGCATGGGATATTATCCGTCAGCGTCCCGACGTCAAATTCTTTCTTCTTACCAAGCGCCCTCAAAGAGTTGCTGACTGCCTTCCCTATGACTGGGGCGACGGCTGGGAAAACGTTATGTTCAACGTATCCTGCGAAAATCAGAAGCGAGCCGATGAGCGCATACCAGTTTTACTGGAATTACCGTTTAAGCACAAGGGTATTATGTGCGCTCCGATGATTGGCAAAATCAGTATTGAGAAGTATCTTTCATCAGGTCAGATAGAGCAGGTGCTTTGCGACGGTGAAAACTACGGCGGCGCAAGACCCTGCCACTACGAATGGGTAAAGAAACTCAGCGAGGAGTGCAGGAAATATGATGTTAGCTTTACCTTTTGCGGAACAGGAAACCTCTTTGTAAAGGACGGCAAAACCTATCATATTGAAAGCTCCTCACTTCAAAATGAACAGGCTAAAAAGTCCAATCTCAGCCACGGCGGAAAGCCGATAGAGTTTAAACTAACCGATAACTGGGGCTTTTCAATCAACAAGGAACAGCTCTATACGCCGTATTTCAGTGAGCGCTGTCAACGTTGCGCTATGAAACCGATTTGCAATGGTTGCAGCCGTTGCAATAAATGCAAAAAATGAGTTTTTTGGCAGTTATAAAATTTCCTTGATAAATTTTGCAGGAACGCCCCCAACAACTGTGTTTGCTTTCACATCTTTATTTACTACCGCGCCGGCTGCAACAACCGCACCGTCACCGATAGTAACGCCCGGAAGAATAGTGCAGTTTGCACCAATCCAAACATTTTTACCGATTGTTACAGGCGCAGGTTTCAGATTTGCTCTTTGGGCAGGATTCATACTGTGGTTAAGAGTTGCTATCACCGTTTTCGGTCCTATTAAAGAGCCGTCTCCGATAGTTATACCGCCTTGGTCCTGAAACTGACAGCCTGCATTAATAAACACATTTTTTCCGAGTTTAATATTTTTACCGCAATCCGTATAAAAAGGCGGAAACAACCCAAATTTCGTACCGCTGCCGCCGTTAGTAAGTTCGAGCATTAACTCCGTCAGCTCTTCTTTTTCATGATAGCTTCCGTTTATTCGGGCAGTTATTTTCAATGCTTCCTGTGAAAGCTCATGCATTTTAAGGTGGGTTTCACTCTGAGCGATAATCTCTGCACCGCTATTCATTTTGTCGATAAATTCTTTCAGTTCCATAATGCCTCCGTAACTTTTTTTCTGATTATATTATATTTCCTGCTTGGTTTCAATAGCAAAAACATATTTCAAAAGTTACGAAACGTTCCGTACCAACAGCGCGCTTGCTGTTTTATCGTGACGATTTTCCGGGGACTCAAAATTGGAAAGAATTACAAAGTGCTGAAAAGCGCCTTTCTTAAATGGTGCAGCGAAAGACATTTTGAATAAGGAAGGAGAAAGCGGCTGTAAAATACAGCCGCTAGTTTATATACCTAATAATTCTTTTTTCTTTTCGTCAAATTCTTCTTGGGTTATAATTCCAATGAATGGGTGCGATAAGGAAGGTTTTAGGAATAGCGATACAGTTTAGCGGCTGTACCGCTATTCTTTTTGTTATGCCGGTTGTTTTTGAGGATATATTTTTTCTAAATCCTCATCATCAGCAATGTTAGTAATTCCAATGGCTTTGTAGTAAATATCAATCTTTTGCTTTCTGTGTCCGCTACTCTTGTCTGGAGCGTGGACAACGATTTTGTCAATCAAGTCATTTACCATTTCAGCGGTCAGCTTTTCGGGATCAGTATACTTGCGAACATTTTTGAGAAACTGTTTTAAGTCGTACTGTTCCTGCTCGCCTGCATCAATCAATTGCTGCAACCGGTCAATTTCAGCCTTGATATTCTTCTGCTCTGTTTCATAATCAGCTGAAAGCATATCAAAACGTTCATTGCTTATCCTGCCTGAAACCATATCCTCATACAACCTCTTAAAAAGCTCGTCAAGGTTATCGCACCTTGCTTTTAAACTAACAATATCCTTCTTTGCTTTTTTTACAGCTGCAAAATGCTCGGCATTTGCCTTCTCAATCTCTTTGTCAACAAATGCCTCCTCAAACTGCTGGACATAGGAAAGAACATTTTGCAGGTGCTTAAAAACAAGATTTGTTAGCGTAATGTTACGGATATAATGGCAACTGCAAGTACCTGTGTTGCTGCGATAATTTGAGCAGGTAAAGGATTCCAAATTCTCATCCCAGTCATTTGATGTATTGAAATACAACTTGGCACCGCAGTCAGCACAAAACACTTTTCCCGAAAATAAACTGAGCTTGCCTGTTTTAGTCGGTCTATGCTTGTGACTCCTTATTTCCTGTACCGTTGCAAAGGTTTCTTTGTCAATTATTTCCGGCTGAGTGTTCTCAAACAGCAAACGGTTTTCCTTTGGATTATCCATACGCTTTTTGCTACGATAATTCTTTGATACCGTTTTGTAGTTTTCCGTACATCCCGTGTAATCAATGTTCTCAAGCATTGAAGCTACTGAATGATGCGACCACTTATACGGTTCTAAAGGTAAAGATTTTCCTTTCTTTTGGCATCTGTATGCTGTCGGAGTCATATATTTTTTCTCTCTGCGTAATATCTTTTCTATTTGGGAAGGTCCATATCCCTTAGCACAGAGATTAAAAATATATCTGACGGCTTCAGCGGCAGGCTCGTCAATAATCCATTTGCCCTTATTGTTTGGGTCTTTCATATACCCATGAGGCGGTACGCCCGTTAAGTGCTCTCCTCGTTCTGCTTTCATCTTCATTGTGGATTTGATTTTCTTCGCCGTATCCCGTGCATAAAGCTCGTTGCAAAAGTTACGGATAGGCGTCATATCAAACTCTGTCTGAACGGATGAATCAACATTGTCATTGATTGCTATGAACCGTACATCATTGTCAGGAAATACAATATCAGTATATATACCAACCTGCAAATAGTTCCTGCCGAGACGGCTCATATCCTTAACAATAACGGTTTCAACTTCGCCTGCCTCAACAAGTGATTCTAACTCTCTGAACGCAGGGCGGTCAAAATTTGTTCCCGAATATCCGTCATCAATGAAGAAACGAAGATTTTTGAAATGATTTTTGCGAGCATATTCGCTTAATAACGCTCTTTGATTGACTATTGAATTTGATTCGCCTTCTCTGCCATCGTCTTGCGATAGTCGGCAGTAGAGGGCGGTAATTTTTTCTGCTTTTGATTGTCTTCTCATTCATTCTCCTTTCCGACAATCGATACAGCATTTGCATTTACAAATGCATTAT
>JAFUZY010000118.1 GCA_017476375.1 Eubacterium sp. | reverse complement strand
TTAAAATTCCCGAGAACATCGAATTCTCGGGAATTTTTGCGCTTTTCGTTTTTTGCTCGGGGGCAGTACCTTTGTACAGCTCCCGCTCGCAAGAAAACGAAATTTTGCCTCTTTCTCTAAAGTCTGCCAGTGTGTCTCCATGATTTTTATAGGTTTGTCGACACACTGAAACCGATGTCGGAAAACTCCGACATCGGTTATTTTTTATTTCTTAAGTTTTTGAAAAAATCAGTTAAAAGCTCTGAGCATTCCTTTTCCATAACTCCTGCGATTATTTCGGGTTTATGATTATAGGGCAGGCGGTTGAAATCGGCAACCGAACCGAAGGAGCCTGCCTTGTTATCATAAGCTCCGAAATAAACTGTTTTAATTCTTGAATTGATTATCGCACCCGCGCACATCGGGCAGGGCTCAAGAGTAACATATAAATCGCATCCGAAAAGGCGCCAACCGCCAAGCCTCTTGCAAGCGTTGTCAATCGCTTCAATTTCCGCATGGTGAAGGGCGTTTTTTTCGCTCTCGCGTTTGTTTCTTCCGCAGGCAATAATTTCTCCGTCTTTAACGATAACCGCACCAACGGGAACTTCGCCCTCTTTTTCACTTTCATAAGCCAGCTCAAGGGCTTTTTTCATATACTTGTTTTCCATATCTTAAATCGGCACAACAGTTTGCTTCGTTAAATAAACCAGTATTAAAAAAGGAATGATAAGTCCGGGAATTAGGCATAAAACCTTTGTTCCGAAGGAGAGCGCATAGGGCTCGCGAGCCTTTTTTTCTCTTTTTGGGAAAAACTTTTTGTTGATTATTAAATAAATAAGTCCCCAAACGGCAATGCCAAGCCATACAAGATAACACACAGAGCCGACATATTCGGTTACCTTATCGGTTTTGAAAGCAAAAACCATTATATCGTTAATAACCGAAATAAGATTGTTGAAGCCGTGGATAAACATTGCGGGAACAACGCTGTCTGTAACAATGGTTATATATCCGAAAATCAGTCCGAGAATAAAAGCAAAAACAAACTGAATAACATTGCCGTGGATAAGTCCGAAAACTATGCTCACTGCAAAAACGGCAAAACCCTTTCCGTATTTTCTCAGTGCGCCGAGCGTGCAGCATCGCATGGCAAATTCCTCAAAAAGCGCAGGTGCAAGCGCAGTTGAAAAAACAAGAACGGCGCATTCAAGAGCATTTGAAGGGTCGTTATACTCAGACTGAGTGAGCTTATAGCCAAACTGCTTGAAAAGGGCGATAACAAAGGCGGTTATATAGTTTGCGCCAACGCAGCAGCCCATACCGACTGAAATCCATGCAAACGCAGTTAGTTTTCCTACCTTTTGTTTTGGAATGAGGTCGCCTGTGTATCTGTTTTTCAGAATCCGCGACATAATGAAAAACGGAATCAAAAGCGAACATATATCAACGGCTATTATATTAAAGGCGTTTTGAAACAGCGAGGAATTAAGATAGGTGTCATAATATCCGCTCTGTTGAAGAACCCAAACAAGAATCGTCTGTATTATAAGGCTGGCAATAAGGGTTGCGCCGATAGTTATTCCCGTTCTTATAAGCTCAGATATTTCTTTTTTTCTTTTAAGCTTATAAAACATATGCTGCTGATAAGCCTGCTGAAGCTGCGGGTTAACATTCGGCATTTGATAAAAATAAGGATTATCCATTAATCATTTTCTTCCTTAATCTATAATTTTTTTGCAAGTTCATTGATAAAATCTTTTAACTGCTCTTTTGTTTCGGGATGCTTCAAGCCAACCTCAATATTTGCCTGAAGAATTCCGAATTTGTTTCCCATATCGTATCTTGTGCCTTCATAATCAACGGCAATAACGCCTTCGGTTCTCGCAAGAGTTTTCATCGCGTCCGTAAGTTGAAGCTCGTTTCCTGCGCCCTTTGGCGTTGATTCAAGAATTTCAAAAATCTGGGGAGGCATAACAACTCTTCCGAGGATTGAAAAATTGCTCATAATTTCTTCTTTTTTCGGCTTTTCAATCATATCGGTGCAGATGTAGTTTCCTTCTGCCATTTTATCAACCTTAAGAGAGCAATACTTTAAAATACTTTCGCTGTCAACCTCTTTAACGCCGACAACACCTTTTTCGTATTTATAGTATGCGTCGATTAACTGTTTTGTAACGGGCTTTTCGGAAATAATAACATCGTCGCCGTATAAAACCGCAAACGGCTCATCGCCGACAAAGGATTTTGCACAAAGAACTGCGTGGCCGAGTCCGCCCGTTTCCTTCTGACGAAGAAAATAAATGTTTCCGAAGGAGGAGCATTCCTTAACCGACGCCAATATATCCTCTTTGCCCTTTACTCCTTCAAGCTTTGTTTCAAGCTCAAAGGCGTGGTCAAAATGGTCTTCAATGGCTTCTTTTCCTCTGTTTGTTATAATCAAAACCTCTTCTATTCCGCTGTTGAACGCCTCTTCAACAATGTACTGAATAGCCGGTTTATCAACAATGTTAAGCATTTCCTTCGGGATTGCCTTTGATGCAGGAAGAACTCTTGTTCCGAGTCCTGCGGCAGGTATTATAGCTTTTCTGACTTTTTTCATAATCTACTCCAATCAATATTAGAAAAATAATGTCTGGTATGCAAGCATTGTTAAGAAATATATTACAAACGATGCCCCAAGCGGCAAGAACAGGCTCGTGCCGCCCCGCCTTGCGAGATAATAGCGCTTCATCTGAAGCTGCGTTAATTCATTGTTCTGAGCGGTAAATATCTGCGGTTGAACGAAGGAAGCGCCGTCGCCAAGCTGTTTGTTAACATTTTTTATAAATTCCGAAACGGTTTTTTTATAAAATCTGTCTGTAAAAAGTGCGAGAATAATTCTTAGTGCGAGAACGGCAAAAAAGGCAATATAAATAATTGTGTTTGCCGTTGAAAGGTCTGAAACCTTTGAAATCGCCTCAATATCCTCGGTTGTTATTTTATTCTGAGCGTAAAGGTCTGCAAAATTCTTTGCTGCCTCAACGTATTTTGGCGCAAGTTTAAGAATTGCAAACGAGCTTGCGTAAACAATCGCAACAAAGGCGCTCATAAAGGCGAAGCCCTGCCTGTACATCTTTCTGAAAAACAGATAAAGCGAACCGAAGAAGAACGCGCCCCAGTTCCAGCTCGTTTTCCTTCCCTTATATTCAAATTCCTTAAAAAGGTTGATGAAACGGGGAATGTTTGTCCGAATGGTAACCGCAAAATCGGCAACGCTTTCGCCGTCTATTTTCTGGTCGTCTTTTTCATAAATGCTGTCGAACTGAGAATAGCTCGGAATAACAAAGGGCAGCGGCTGTGCGGGATTTTCATCGGTCTGCTCGGCTTTTGAATTGCCGAAAAAGAAAGAAGCCGAGTCGTTTTCGTCATTTTCTTCTTTAATCTCGGATACAGGTGTTTCCTTTGCTTTCATATCGTCGTAGTAGCTGTATCCCGAGGAATGAAGCCCGCGGTTAACGCAGTGGCCAACTGCGTTATAGCACTCTCTGTGATGCGGCGTTCCGCATTCGGGGCAGTAAACAATATCGTCGCCGTCCTCAAAAACTCTGTTACAAACAGGACAGGCGGAATTATTAAATAAAGGCATATCAATCTCCTTCTTCCTTTATTTTCTCTTTAACTGGTATTATACTGTTTATATTAAAAAAAATCAATTATTTGTTGTATACTTTTTAAACTTGAAATAAGAAGCATAATATTATATAATACCGTATAACATAATATTGGAGCTTGTATATGATTGAATATGAAGAATTAAAACAAAGGCTGATGCAAAGCGAGGAGCCCATTGAAAATTTAAAGGAAGCCCTCAGCATCGACCATTTAAAAGAAGAAATTTCCGAGCTTGAAAAAGAGAGCGCGTCTCCCGATTTTTGGGATGATATGGAAAAAAGCCAAAAAACAATGCAGAAAATCGGTTCGCTTAAGGCAAAGGTTCAAAGCTACGAGGAGCTTAAAAGGGATTTTGACGATGCGCTCGTTATGATTGAGCTTGCCGACGAGGAAGAGGACGCAGAGCTTATTGAAGATAACACACAGGCTGTCAGGGATATTGAAAACCGAATTGAAAGCTTAACCCTTTCAACTCTTCTCAGCGGTGAATTTGACGACAACAACGCCATTTTAACCTTCCATGCAGGTGCAGGCGGAACCGAGGCTCAGGACTGGGCTGAGATGCTTTTCAGGATGTATAACCGCTGGGGCGAGCGCCACGGATACAAGGTTTCAACCCTTGATTATCTCGACGGTGATGTTGCGGGAATAAAAAGCGCAACAATTCTTATTGAAGGCGAAAACGCATACGGCTATCTTAAAGGTGAAATGGGAATCCATCGCCTTGTTCGTGTTTCTCCTTTTGATTCCTCGGGAAGGCGCCACACCTCGTTTGCATCTCTTGAGGTTATGCCTGAGATTGACGACGACATTGATGTTGAAATCCGTGAAGAGGATATTAAAATGGATGTTTACAGAGCGTCCGGCGCAGGCGGACAGAAGGTAAACAAAACCTCCTCGGCAGTTCGTTTAACCCATATACCTACGGGAATTGTTGTTTCCTGTCAGATTGAGCGTTCCCAGCATCAGAACCGCGAGGTTGCAATGCGTATGCTTAAATCAAAGCTTGTTGAAATCAAAGAACGCGAAAACCTTGAAAGAATTGAAGACATTAAGGGCGACCAAAAGGAGATTGCCTGGGGCTCGCAGATTCGTTCATATGTTTTTATGCCGTATACAATGGTCAAAGACCATCGAACAAATTTTGAAATGGGAAATATTACCGCGGTTATGGACGGTGATTTAGACGGCTTCATCAATGCTTACCTTAAAATGAAAAGTATTGAAAATAACGAATAATTTAACATTAATATAATGCCTCCTTTTTTCGGACAATAAGAAAAAGGAGGTTTTTATTTTGAAAAAATTGATAATTCCGCTGCTCTGTTTAGCTCTTCTCAGCGGTTGTGCCGCACGGGGAATGGCGCAGAATACGCAGGAAAATAATACAAATAGTAATAATTCATCAACAACTGCGCTTTCAACAACAATTCCCGAAAGCACGACTTCGCCGACTGCCGAAGCTGTTGCAGGGCTTGATTCCCTTTCGACGAGCAAGGTTGTATGGGGGTTCGGAAAAATTGAAAATCATGCTCAGCCGCAGGAACCGAAGGGGCTGCAAAACACCTTCGGAAAATACGGCGCAAGCTGGCTTCTCGGCGATGAAAAGAAGATTGCGCTAACCTTTGACGAGGGCTATGAAAACGGCTTCACTCCTGCAATTCTCGACACATTGAAGGAAAAGAACGTTAAGGCGGTTTTCTTTGTTACCTATGATTTTGCAAGGGATAATGATGAGCTGATTAAAAGAATGATTAACGAGGGACACACCGTAGGCAACCATTCCTATCATCATTATTCAATGGATGAGCTTGATACCGAAACAGCAAAAGAGGAAATTGCCTTTCTGCACAACTATATTCAGGAAAACTATAATTATACAATGCGTTATTTTCGTTTTCCTAAGGGTGAGTTTTCCGAGCAGAGCCTGAAAATTGCTCAGGACCTCGGATATGAAAGCATTTTCTGGTCATATGCCTATGCTGACTGGGACCCTGACAGTCAGCCCGAGGCAACAAAGGCGTTTACCGATATTTGTGAGGCAACGCATCCCGGTGAAATCCTGCTTCTTCACGCAGTCAGCAAAACAAATTCCGAAATTCTCGGAAAGGTTATTGACGATATTATTCATCAGGGCTACGAATTTACAACGGAAATCAGTTAATAGTTGTTAGTTGTTAGTTTTTAGTTGTTAGTTATCGGTTGCGGTGACGGGGGTGAGACCTCTGTCACCGCTATTTTTTTAAAAAATTCATATTTTATTGTTGAGATTAGCAAAATGTTATTATATAATATATATTCAAGTTATCAAATTAACACGAAAGTGAGAAGCAATATATGATTTTTTCAAGAGAAATTGGAATTGACCTCGGAACCTCAACAACAGTTGTAACCGATAAAAGAGGCCATATTATTATTAACGAGCCGAGCGTTGTTGCCGTTGACGTTAAGTCAAAAAGAGTTCTGGCAACGGGAAGCGAAGCAAAGAATATGATAGGCAGAACTCCCGGTTCAATCGTTGCCGTAAGACCTATAAGAGACGGCGTTATTGCCGATTTTGATATGACTGCCGATATGCTCCATGATTTTATGTATCGTTCGAGCAAGCGCAATATTTTCACAAAAACAAGTGTTGGTATCTGCGTTCCTTCGGATGTAACCGAGGTTGAAAGGCGTGCGGTTGAGGACGCCGTTCGCTCCGCAGGCGCTCAGGACGTTGAGCTTATTGAATCCCCGATGGCTGCCGCACTCGGCGCAGGACTTCCGGTTTTTGAGGCAACAGGCTCAATGATTATTGACATCGGCGGCGGAACCTGCGATATAGCTGTTTTATCCCTTGGAGGCATAGCGTCAAGCAAGAGCATCAAGGTTGGCGGCGACGCATTTGACGAGGCTATTGTCAACTATATGAAGAAGGAACATAATCTTCTCATCGGCGAAAGAACTGCCGAGGATATTAAAATAAAAATCGGCTCGGCTGCCGAATACGACGGCGAGGCAACAATGGAAATCCGCGGAAGAAATGTAACCGACGGTCTCCCGGCAAGCGCTGAAATAAGCTCTGCCGATATAAGGGGTGTACTTAAAGAAAATGTTGATTCAATTATTTCGGCAATCAAGGAAACGCTTGAGGTAACTCTTCCCGAGCTGTCGGCTGACATAATTGAACGAGGAATATATTTAACAGGGGGAGCAAGCAGGCTCAGAGGTCTCGGCGAGGTTATTGAAAGGGAAATCAAAATTCCCGTTATAACTCCCGAAAACCCCGAAAACTGCGTAGCTCTCGGAACATCAATAAAACTAAGAAGAACAAGATAAAGGGCGAGATAATGAAAGATATATTTAAAAGCAGCAGATTCAGGCTGATTGCCGGTATAATTGCTCTTTTGCTTATCGGCGCGCTTATTTCTGCCGCAAACGGCCACGGTGAAACAGCTCAGAGCACTGTTATCGGAACTGTTTTTGCGCCCTGCCACTTCGTTGCGTCAAAAATCAGCGACACAATCGGCAGAATTTCAAAAAATGCAGGCGGAAACGCTGCGTACGAAAAGGAAATCGAAGCGCTTAATGATGAAATAGGCGATTTGCGCGCTCAGCTTGCCGATTATGAAAACCTTAAAACCCAAAACGAGCTTTATAAGGAATTTCTTGAGCTTAAAGAGGAGAACAAGGATTATAAATTTGTTGAAGCCTCCGTTATCGGGCGCGACAGTGCGGATATTTATAAATCCTTTACCATAAGCAAAGGTCTTTTAAGCGGCGTAAAAGAGGGAGACGCCGTTTTATACGGAAAATACATCGTCGGCATTATTGATAAGGCGTATCCCGATTACAGCGTTGTTGAAACCGTGCTTGACGCTAATTTCAACGTTTCGGCTTATGAAATACTTTCAAATGAAATATCATATGTAACGGGCAATGCAAGGCTTGCAAGAGAGGGTAAGTGCAAGATGGCAAACCTCAATTCATCAACAGATATTTCATATGGCTCAATTATCTGCACAGCCGGAATAAGCAACAGCGTTCCGAAAGGACTTCTTATCGGAACAGTTGACGAAATTGCAGATGAGGCAAGCGATATTTCTTCATATGCGGTTGTTTCACCGGGAGTTGATATAGATGAAATATCCTCATGCTTTGTTTTAACGGATTTTAAGAAATAAGGATACAAAATGGAACTTTCAAAAAGAGAAAAAACAATTAAATACTCCGTTTTTTGCCTTGTTATCGCCGCTTTTGCTCTGTTGCAGAATGTTGGCGGACTCTGGTTTGAAATCGGAAGCGCGAGATGTTTTTTTCTGATTCCGGTATGCGTTATTGCAGGGCTTGGCGAGGATGAAAAGGTTTCCGCTCTGCTCGGTCTTTTTGCCGGTTTTTTATGGGATGCTGTAAGCGCTTCGCATATGGGATTCAACTGCATATTCCTTATGCTGATGTGTTATATAATGTCCGCTCTGGAAACTTTTATCTTTCGTGATACTTTCAGAATAGAGCTTGCGGCAACGGGCATTATTTCGCTTACATATGTTCTTTTATACTGGCTGTTCTTCGTTTTGCGAAAAGGTGTTGACGGAAGCGCCGTCAGCTTTTTAACCTTCTATTTGCCCTGCTTTTTATATACGGTTGCTATGATGCCGATTCTCTATGCAATCCTGACGCCTCTTAAAAGGAAACTCAACAAAGAGAGCGAAGAGGATTAAAAACGCCTATAAATATTAGGAAAGGAGTGATTACCGTGGGAAAAATCTATAAGAGTGCAAGAACGACCTTTGTTATTTTTCTTGTTGTTTTAACCGTTTTCGGCTTTGCATTTGAGCTATACGATATTCAGATTAAGAATAATGAATACTATGCAGCACAGAATAATACCGTTAAAACATATAAGGTTCCGCTTGAAGCCGCTCGCGGTGAAATAGTTGACCGAAACGGTAATCCGCTTGTAACAAACCGACAGGGAAACAGCATTATCCTTGATGCCGCCTATTTCCCTTCAAACAAAGAGAATAATGAAAGAAATGAAATAGTTTATAATCTCATAAAGCTCTTCACCAAGAATAAGGAAGAATATGTTCATAATCTTCCCCTGAAGCTTAAAGGCAAAAAAATAGTTTTCTTCACTGAAGCAGACGATGAAAATTATGAAAAAGCAATTGCCACAATGAAGAATAAGGATATGTTTAATCTTCAGAATTATGCAACGGCGCAGAATTGCTTCGACGCAATGATTGAAAAATACGAGCTTGAGGATTATCTTGAAAAATACGGAATAAAAACCGCTCTTGAAATAGGGAACATAAGATACGAGCTGCCCCGACTGCTTTTTTCGGTTTCAAATCCCGTAACAATCGCTCCCGATGTTTCGGATAAAACCGTTGCGATGATTAAGGAAAACAATCAGGCGTATAAAGGCGCAAATGTTAAGGTTGTTGCATACAGAGAATACGCTGATTCAACCCTTGCCCCGCATATAATCGGAACTGTTCGCAAAATAAATGCCGAGGAATATGAACGCCTGAGAAACGATGGCTACGGCATTAATGATGAAATCGGCGAATCCGGAATTGAAGCGGCAATGGAGCCGTTTCTTCGCGGAACGGCTGGCGAGAAAACCGTTACAATCGACGATAAGGGAAATGTTATCGAGGAGATAACCAAGGAGCCTGTTCAGGGCGATACAATTGTTTTAACCATTGACAAGGATATGCAAAAGCTTGCGCAGGATAAGCTGAGGGCAATTTGCCGAAAGGTTGATGTTTATAATTCAACAGGCGCAGTTGTTGTTGAAGACTGCAACAACGGCGAAGTTCTTGCAGCGGCAAGCTATCCCTCGTATGACCTCAATGATTATTATGAGCATTATTCCGAGCTTGCAAGCCAGAGGCTAACCCCTCTTTACAACCGTTTTGCGCTTGGAACATATGCACCCGGTTCAACCTTCAAACCCATGATGGCGATTGCCTCTCTTGAAGAGGGCGCGATAATCGGAAACACAAGATTTGTTTGCAACAAATATATGAAGGTTGCAGACCACACCTTTAAATGCGCTCACACTCACGGAAGCGACGATGTCAGGGAAGCCCTAAAGGATTCCTGTAATATATTCTTTTACAGCTGCGCAAGAAGGCTCGGCATTGAGAAAATGAATATGTATGGCACAATGCTTGGCCTCGGAGAAAAAACGGGCGTTGAAATTCCCGAAGCAAAGGGCATTCTTGCCGGACCCGAATACAGAAAACGCTTTGATATGATTTGGGCGCCTGGCGACACGGTTCAGGCTGCCATCGGGCAGTCCGACAACCTTTTTTCACCCCTCCAGCTTTGCAACTACTGTGCAACGATTGCAAACGGAGGAACACGGTATCAGATGCATTTTGTTAAATCAAGGATTTCAAATGCGACCGACGTTGTTTCGCAGACGGGAATAAATGTTGTTCAGACTCTTGATGTAAGCGAAAAAAATCTTAAAATTGTTCAGAGCGGAATGCGCTATGTTGCAACCGACGGCGGACCTTACAGAGTATTCAGCAAGCTTGACACCAAGGTTGCCTGCAAAACGGGAACCTCAACGGTTATCGTTAACGGAATCAAGCATAATAACGGATTTCTTATAACCTATGCGCCGTATGAAAACCCTGAAATAAGTGTTGCAACCGCTATTGAAATGGCAGGTTCGGGTTCATCAACAGCCGAAATAACCTCTTCGGTTATCGACTATTATTATTCTCATAACTCACATGAGAAAAAAGCGCAGAAGGACGCAACTCTTTTAGATTAAAAAATATCTTGATTAATAATAGACAGTTGTGTTATTATATAACTGTACAAATTTAAGCATTTGGAAAACGAACCGATTAAGCTTTGTCGGGCTCGAATCCCGAATGCTCATTCACCGGCATAAAAAACTTAGGAGGGAAGTATGAATATTGCTCTTATAGCACATGATGCGAAGAAAGAATTATTGGTTCAGTTCTGCATAGCATACTGTGGCATAATCAGTCGCCACGACGTCTGTGCAACGGGAACAACGGGCAAGCTTGTTAAAGAAGCAACGGGTTTGGAAATCAATTGCTTTTTGAGCGGCTCACAAGGCGGCGGACAACAGGTTGCAAGCCGTATTGCCTGTAATGAAATTGACCTTTTATTATTCTTCCGCGATCCGCTCACCGCAAAGCCCCACGAGCCGAATGACAATGATTTGCTAAGACTTTGCGATGTTCATAATATTCCGTATGCAACAAATATTGCAACTGCTGAGGCTCTTATACGCGGAATTGAACGCGGAGATTTTGAATGGCGTGAAATTGTTAATCCGCGCTACAACAGAAAATAATTGAAAAACCAAGGGTGACGGGCAATGCCTGTCACCCATAAAATAATTTTAACGGAGAAAAATATGGCGTTAATAACAAAAGCAATTAAAGGAACCAAGGATGTTTTGCCGAGCGAGGTTCACAAGAATCAATACATAGAGGCAACCTGTCTTTCCGCCGCTCAGAGCTGCGGATACAGGGAAATAAGAACACCTGTTTTTGAGCACACCGAGCTTTTTCAGCGCGGCGTGGGCGACACAACCGATGTTGTTCAGAAGGAGATGTATACCTTTGACGACAAGGGCGGAAGGTCGATAACTCTTCGCCCCGAGGGAACAGCCGGTGCGGCTCGCTCATTTCTTGAAAACGGGCTTAGCAACGAAACTCTTCCGCAGAAGGTCTGCTATTTAACCTCGTGCTACCGCTATGAAAAGCCCCAGGCAGGCAGACTTCGCGAATTCCATCAGTTCGGCGTTGAGTGCTTCGGCGCTTCTGAGCCGATTGCCGATGCTGAAATGATTTCGCTTGCAAAGCAGGTTTTTGATGAGCTTGGAGTAAAGGAGCTTCATCTTGAAATAAATTCAATAGGCTGTCCCGAGTGCAGAAAGGAATACCACAATGCGCTCAAAGAGTATTTCAGCTCAAAGAGGGACGAGCTCTGTGGAAACTGCAAAGAAAGACTTGAGCGCAATCCTATGCGCCTTCTCGACTGCAAGGTGCCGTCCTGCAAGGAGCTTGCAAAGGATGCGCCCGTTGTTCTCGACTACCTCTGTGATGATTGCAGAGAGCATTTTGAAAAGGTTAAAAAATACCTCGATGCAATGAACATCGAATATCGGGTTAATCCGAAAATTGTTCGCGGACTCGATTACTACACCAAAACTGTTTTTGAATTTGTTGCCGATTCAATCGGAGCGCAGGGAACAGTTTGCGGAGGCGGAAGATACGACGGACTTATTGAGGAATTCGGCGGAGCAAAAACACCGTCGCTCGGTTTCGGAATGGGACTTGAGAGGCTTCAGCTTGTTATGGAGGCGCAGGGATGTGAATTTCCCGAAGCAGCAAAGCCCGATTTGTTTATTGCCGCTCTCGGCGAAAAGGCTCAGCTCAAGGCAGTTGAAATTGCAAAGGATATGAGGGAAGAGGGCTTTTCCGTTGTTTATGACCTTAATTCAAGGTCGCTTCGCGCCCAGATGAAATATGCCGATAAGCTTGGCGCAAGGTTTAATGTTGTTATCGGCGACAGCGAGGTTGACGAAGGCAGGGCAAAGCTTAAGAATATGAAGAACGGCGAAAGCTCTGACATTGATTTAACAACCTTTGTTTCGGGCTTCTATTCAATCAGTATGGACGAAGAGCTTAAAGACCTTGAAATAAACGGCGAAGCTTTTGATTTTAATTCCCTTTTTGGACTGGAGGCAAAATAATGGATACTTTAAAAGGACTTAAAAGAACTGCGTACTGCGCAGAATTTGATATAAATAATGTTGGACAGGAGATAACCGTTTACGGCTGGGTTCAGAGGCAGAGAGACCTCGGAAACCTCATCTTCATAGACCTTCGAGACAGAAGCGGTATTCTTCAGCTTTCGTTTAATAACGATACCGACAAAGAGATTTTTGAAAAGGCACATAGTGTTCGTCCCGAATATGTTGTTGCCGCAGTCGGAACCGTTGCGGAAAGAGAAAGCAAAAACCCCGATATTCCAACCGGCGATATTGAGGTTATGGTAACGGATTTCCGTATTCTTTCAAAGGCTGAAACACCGCCGTTTGTTATCGAAAACAGCGATTCCGTCGGCGACGAAACAACCTTGAAATACCGTTATCTCAATTTAAGAAGCGAAAAGCTCACAAAGAATATTCTTATGCGCCACAAAATTGCAAAAATTGCAAGAGAATATTTCTATGATAACGATTTCATCGAGATTGAAACGCCGATGATGATTAAATCAACTCCCGAAGGAGCAAGGGACTATGTTGTTCCTTCCCGTATACACAGGGGAAAATTCTATGCTCTTCCTCAGTCGCCCCAGATTTACAAGCAGCTTTGTATGATTGCAGGCTTTGACAGATATATTCAGCTTGCCCGCTGCTTCAGGGACGAGGATTTAAGAGCTGACCGTCAGCCCGAGTTCACTCAGATAGACCTTGAAATGAGCTTCGTTGAGCTTGACGATATTATGAATATGGCAGAGGGCTTTGTTAAAAAGCTTATGAGAGAAACAATCGGTGTTGAGCTTCCCGAGAAATTCCCGAGAATGAGTTTTGAAGAGGCAATGAACAAATACGGCTCCGATAAGCCCGACACAAGATTTGAAATGCTTATTGAAGATATTTCAGACTGGGCTGACAAAACCGATTTTGTTGTTTTCAAGAGCGCAATTGCAGACGGCGGCTCTGTTAAAGCGATTGTTGCAAAGAACGCAGCTTCTCAATATACGAGAAAGAAAATTGATAAGCTGACCGAACACGCAAAGGGAATCGGCGCAAAGGGACTTGCATATATCCGCTGGGCGGACGAAGAGCCAAACTGCTCATTTAACAAATTCCTTAAAGAAGGCGAGCTTACGGAGCTTCTTTCCGAGCTTGGCGCTGAAAAAGGCGATGTAGTTTTCATAATTTCCGATAAAACGAGAAAAGCCTTAACAATTATGGGTGCTATTCGTCTTATTGTTGCAAAGGAACTCGGAATAATTCCCGAAAACAAGTGGAACTATCTCTGGATAACCGAAATGCCTTTCTTTGAGCTTGATGAAGAAAGCGGAGAATGGGTTGCCGCTCACCATCCGTTTACTATGCCGATGGAGGAGAGCATTAAATATCTCGATACCGATAAATCAAAGGTTAATGCACAGGCGTTCGACCTTGTTCTCAACGGAACCGAGCTTTCCTCGGGCTCAATGAGAATAACGGATTGCGAGCTTCAAACCAAGATGTTTGAGCTTCTCGGAATGGAGCAGGAGGAAATTGATGCAAAATTCGGATTCCTCGTTGATGCATACCACTATGCAGCTCCGCCTCACGGCGGAATGGGCATCGGACTCGACAGACTTGCAATGCTCATCTGCGGCGCTGAATCCCTCAGGGATGTTGTTGCATTCCCGAAGGTTCAGAATGCAAGCGAGCTTATGAGCGGCGCGCCTTCGTTTATTGATGACATTCAGCTTGAAGAACTTGCACTTGATATAATAAAGGATGCAAAGAATAATGAATAATCAGTATAACTTTTTTGCCATGGTTAACCGAATGAAAATGATTAACCGTTGGGCATTAATGCAGAATACTCAAAATGAAAACATTGCCGAGCACAGTCACTCCGTGGCTGTGCTTGCTCACGCTTTGGCGCTTATCGGCAACAAGGAATTCGGCAAAAACTATAATGCCGAAAGAGCGGCTGTTCTTGCTCTTTACCATGATACAACCGAGGTTATAACGGGCGATATGCCAACCCCCGTTAAGTATTATAACGATGAGATTAAAAATGTTTATAAGGAAATCGAAAGCGTTGCGGGCGAGCGTCTTTTAAATATGCTTCCCGAGGATTATAAAAAGGAATATTCTGCGTTTTTTGAGAGAAAAGAAGAGGATACAGAGCTTTGGAAGCTTGTTAAGGCTGCCGATAAAATCAGCGCTTTGATTAAGTGTATTGAAGAAAGCAGAATGGGAAACCGCGAATTTGAAATTGCTCTCAAATCTCAGGAAAAGAAAATTGATGAAATAAATCTTCCCGAGGTTAAGTTTTTTAAAGAGCATTTTCTTGACGCCTATTATTTAACTCTTGATGAGCACACTAAATAGCGCTATGTGCAATTGATAATTGAAAATTGAGAATTGAGAATTGAGAATTTCGGGCGGGCGCTGTCCACACCCGAGATAGTAGGGTGCTTTAATGAAAAAGGTTTTTGTTGTTTCCAAAACGCATCTTGACCTCGGTTTTACGGATTATGCCGAGGTCATAAGAAAAAAATACATTGATTCCTTTATCCCCGATGCCATTTCACTTTCCGAAAAGGCAGAAAAAGCAGGGGGCAGTTTTATCTGGACAACGGGCTCGTGGATTCTTAAAGAAGCCCTTGAAAACGGCACAGAGGAAAACAAAAAGAAGTTAAGAGAGGCACTCAAAAACGGAAGAATTGCGCCTCATGCAATGCCGTTTACAACACATACGGAGCTTCTTGATGAGGATACCCTTGAATACGGTCTTTCAATTGTTGACGGGATTGATAAGATAACCGGAGTTAAAACCATTGCCGCGAAAATGACCGATGTTCCGGGGCATACTCAGGCGTTGATTCCGCATCTATGCCGTCACGGAATAAAGCTTCTTCATATAGGTGTTAACGGAGCTTCGGCAATGCCAAAAGTACCGAAATGCTTTGTCTGGAAGTATAAAAATGACGATATAATTGTTATTTATTCCGGCGACTACGGCGGAGAATATAAAAACGAATTTATCGACGAGGTTTTATATTTCGACCATACCCTTGACAACCACGGTGCAGCAGGCGCTGAGCAGGTTATGGAAAACCTTGAAGCAATAAAAGAAAAATATCCCGACTATGAGGTTGCGGCAGGCAGACTTGATGATTATGCAAAAGCCCTTCTGAAAGTTAAGGATAAGCTTCCCGTTATTGACTGTGAAATCGGCGACAGCTGGATTCACGGCGCAGCAACCGACCCTTATAAAGCAGGTGCCTTAAGAACGCTTATCTCTCTTAAAAACAAATGGCTCAGCGAAAATTCACTTGAAAGAAACAGCGAGGAATATGTAACTCTTGCCGATAATATTCTCTGCCTTGCAGAGCATACCTGCGGAATGGATGTTAAAATTGCGCTCGGCGATTTTGAGCATTACCTCCGCCCTGATTTTGAAGCGGCAAGAAAAGAAGATAAAGTTTCAATGGTTGAGGTTGAAAGAGTTTTCAGCAGTGAAAAAGATTTCAGGGAAATTCCCCATCATAGCGAAAACGACAATCAGGGCTCATATAAAAGAATTGAGGGAAGCTGGGCAGAGCAGCGAAAATATGTTGATTCTGCAATTTCCAAGCTTAGCAAAGAGCATGGGGAAGAGGCTGAAAAAGCGCTAAAAGAGCTAATGCCCGATAGTCTTGTTTCTCTTGATGAAACTGCGCTTGAAACAAACAAAGAATATTTCGTAAACGGCGACATTATTTCGCTTAATAAGTTTGCAGGAATCAACCGTCTTGTTTTAAAAGGCAAAGAGATTATTAAAAATAATGAAATGCCCTCTTTAACATATAAGCTCTACGGTGCAGAGGACTATAATTTCTGGATTCATAATTACAGCCGTAATGTTAAGGAAACAGCCGTATGGTCGATTTCCGATTTCTGCCGCCCGCTTCTGTGGAAGGTTGACAAGGAGTATAAAAAAGGACTATTCGCATACGAGCTTGAACAGGGCAGTATCAGGGAAAGCAACGGTGAATTAATAATAATCGCAAACCTTAAAATTGATGATTATTTTTATAATAACGCAGGCGCTCCGAGAAAAGTGCAGGTAGTTTACACTCTAAAAAATTCAAAGCTTATATGCGAGCTCAGATGGCTCGATAAATGCGCAAACCGCCTGACCGAAAGCCTTATGTTTCATTTTTATCCCAATGCAAAGAATGAGGATATAAGCTATAAAAAGCTTGGTCTCGACATTAATCCTTTCAACATTGCCGAAAACGGCAACAGAAATCTGAGCGCCGTTCAGTATGTTGATTTCGGCAGTTTCAAAATCAAAAACTGCCTTTCTCCGCTTGTCAGCATAGGCAAAGGCAAAATTCTTGAATTTGATAACAAGTATGAGGATATAAAAGACGGTATTTCGTTCATTTTATACGATAACGTCTGGGGAACGAATTTCCCTCTCTGGTATGAAGACAATGCGTATTTCAAATTTATAATAGAATAAACAGAGGAATTTAATGGCTAACTCATTTGAAAATGTTAGGGTCGACGGAAATATTATTTATATATACAGAATGAAGAATCAGTATTGCGTATCTGATTTTATTCGTGCTATGCAAAAAGCAATAAGATATATAAATAGAAAAAATGTTGAAGATAAAAGAATCTATGTTGATTGTACAGATGTAGTCGGGCGTATTTTTCCAGATGCCTGTGTTCCTATATCCGCATTAATACAAGAATACAGGAGCCTGTATTCACTTGAAATATATGTGACTGTTAAGGAACATTCTTATCTTGAAAAAATATGTTTTGCTGCCCCCTTAAATCTTAATGAGGATGAAATACTTTCAGCTTGCGACCCTTTTGATAGAATATTTATATATGAATATAAAGAGGGGGGCAGTCCGCAGGCTGCTGCAATTAATCAGACAATAGTCAATAAACTAAGCTCAACAGCACTATGTGAAGAGGGCGTTTTAAAAGGTTTAAATTGGTGTGTTTATGAAATTATGGATAATGTGCTAATTCATAGTACAAGTAAACACGGATATATAATGGCTCAGTATCATAATAAAACCAATCGCATAGCTATATGTATATATGACTATGGAATAGGGATTCGCGACTCATTAATAGCGGGTGGAGTTTATTCAGATGATGAAATCAGTTCAATCGAATTGGCTCTTCAAGAGGGCGTTGGAGATGGTCAGGGACAAGGAAACGGTTTGTTTGGTTTATCTCAAATTGTAAGTGAAAATGGCGGAAGATTAGCAATTTCAACGGGTGAATCAACACTTATGTTTAACAATAAAGAAAAAACATCTTGGTCAAATAATCCTATTATTGATGAAAACCATAAAAGCACAACTGTTGATTTCCAACTGGATTTAAATAAAAAGACCGATATTAAAAAAGCATTAAAAAGTATTGGAGATTTTGATGATTTTGATATTCGGATTGAAGATATGAAACAGGAAAATGGCGATGAATTGGTATACAAAGTTGCTCAAAACGCTAAGGATTTAGGAACACGACCAGCCGGTAAAGCTGTCAGGCTTGATGTTTTGAATACCATAATTCGAACAAAACAACCCATAACACTTGATTTTTCTGAAATTGAAATTGTTGGTTCTTCGTTTATTGATGAATTTATTGGAGTAATGTATATTGAGCTCGGGTCAGTTAGATTTAATCAGCTAATTAATATAGTGAATATGAACAAGGATGTTGTTCATTTAAGCAATCGAGCTATAGCAATGAGGATAAAACAAGCAATGGAATAAGATAACTTGTGGAGTCTTGATAATTTGCAACTATATATTGATCCTGAATTGAACAAATATTAATTTTTCAAAAAAACTCTTTACTTTTTGCCTGAAAAACGTATAATATAAATGTGTGAAGTTTATTTATTCACACTAAAAGCACAAATATTAGTTAAGGAATATTTGATGGAGGATGCAAGCGGTTGTGTATGAACCGGTCTTAACTATGTCTTGAAGGCAAAAAAATACACATTAACCCAAAAGAAAAAGCTTAGCCAAAAGGCTAAGCTTTTTTCTTTTATACAAGATATTTTTTATCTATTGTTTCGTCAAAAAAGTGAATAATGTTTTCGGCAGCAAGAGTATTCATATCAATGAAATTCTTTCTTGTAAAAGGCGAAGTATGGGGAGTTAGAATAATGTTTTCAGTATTTCTGAGAGGTGAGTTAACGCAGGGTTCGTTTTCAAAAACATCAACCGCAGCGCCCTTTATAATTCCTTTTTCAACTGCGTTTTTCAGAGCTGATGTGTCAACTATTCCTGCCCTTGCAACATTGATTAAAACTGCGTTTTTCTTCATTAATGAAAATGCTTTTTCATCAATGAGGTTATTTGTTTCATCGGTCAGGGGAAGCGCAAGAACAACATAGTCGCTCATTTTGAGAAGTGTTTTAATATCAACAAAATCATAGGGAAGATTCTTCTTGTTTTTGCAGTTATAAATAACCTTCATTCCGAGTGCGTCAGCCTTTTTTGCAACAACGCTTCCGATTTCTCCGAAACCGATTATGCCGATTGTTTTGCCGTATGTGCCCTCGGTCATAATCCTGTTCCACTCGCCCGATTGCATAAATAAATTAAGCCTGTTAACCTCTCTTGCAAAATGCATAATATAAGCTATAACCTGCTCGGAAACCGCTTCGCCGACTGTTCCGACGGTTCTTGTTATCGCAATTCCAAGCTCTTTGCAGGCAGAAGAGTCAATATAATCATATCCAACGCCCCGAACGGAAATAACCCTGAGCTTGTTGCATTTTTCAAGCAGTCCTGCGCTCATAGGCTCAAAGCCGTTGATAACAGCATCGGAATCCTTGATTGCTTCAAAATATTCCTCTTCGCTTTTAAAACGCAAATCGCTCAAATCAACAACCTCAAAGCCGTTATTTTTCAGCAATTCAACAGCCTTGCACCCGTCAAAAACAAAATTCCTCGCAGATATCGCAACTTTCACACAACCACCTCTGTTATCCATTATAACAAATCAGAGATTTGTATGCAATAATGTTAGAAATACAAACATCCCCAAACATCTAATTTTGTTAGATGTTTGGGGATTATTTTAATGAAAATATAAAGCTCGTCTCTCGAAAATCGGGCAAGACGGTTTTCTTACTCCCATTCAATTAAATAAATGTGTCTTTTGGTTTAATAATAGTAAACACTATACATTTATATACCATTTATTTCACTCTATCCGTACAGTTTTTTTGTTTTCAAAAACTGTAAGTATCATTTAAGTATCACGGAGTATCGTTCGGAAGGATTTCGATAACATCCTCCACTCTACAATTTAACGCAATACATATCTTATCAATAATATTAACATTTACATTTTCGTTTTTTCCGAGTTTTGCCAGCGTTGCCGTACTGATATCGGCCGCTTCGCAAAGCTCTAATTTTTTCATCCCTTTATCAAGTAAGGTATGCCATAGCGGATTAAATGATACCATAATCGCACCTCCTGTCACGACTAATAATATCATATCCTTTTTGAATTGTCAACAATAAAATTAAGTGATTGTAAAATATTTTTTTAATTTTCTAAAATTTCCTATTGACAAAACTAAATTATGGTGTTATATTTAAGTAAAGCGAAAGCAAAATAATATTTTACTAACGCAAATATTTATTTTAAGGAGTTAAACATTATGGCAATTTGGACAGTATTTCCAATGGAAAACGGACAACCAAGCGAAACAGAGCTTCCGCAGGATTTCAATACATTCAGCGAGGCTGAGGATTTTGCAAAAGCAAATTATGACGAATACAAAATTGAAAGTTGCTAATAAGAGGTTTACATTATGGCAAATTCATTAATAAAAAAATACACAAACAAAAACAGAACATTTAAGTTCGCTCCCGATAGCAAATATATAAAGGTATATATTAACGGTAGATTAAATGGTTTCATTTGGAACAACAGTAACATCATTACTGTTAATGGCGATAAAGTTGTTTCATCAAAATTTTTTCAATAAAGAAAGGGATTAATCATTATGACAGAAATTCAGTTAAGACATTTAGTAGAGGACATTGATAAGGCTAACGCCGAATACATCTTAAACGATTGCGATATAAAAGAATCGTTTAGATGGGTAAACAGATACATCGCCAAAGGCGATACCGAAATGGCTGTTTACGAAACAACAGTTCTTGCAAGAAAGATTATGCAGTTTGGAGAAAGACATCTTACTCCTGCAAATGCAAAAGTAGGCGACGGTGCTACAATTTGTCTTTGGAGTGACAGACACGCAGGAACAATAATCAAGGTAACAAAGTGCAGCATTACAATAAAAACAACCTCCTTTAATTAAAGTATTAATCATTGTTTGTACCCCTTTCTGCTTCCAGGTCTGCGACCTTTTTTTCAAGGGTTTCAATTCGTTTTAACGCTTTTTGGAGCATATAGGTATTAAGAGCGATAAATTCTTCATATGAGAAATCGTTTTCGGTCCAAGCGTTCATACGACCTACAACTACACGAGAGTGTCTGAAAGTGGTCGTTTTGTTGGCCTGAAGGTTGGTGCTGCCATCGTAGTTCTGTGCAGCACTGTTGTTAATAAGACCTTTAACTAAATCATTCTTGCAACGGGGAATAATAACCATAAACTGCTCTGACTTGTAATCGAATTTCGTTACCAAATCAGGAAGGATTTTATCTGTATATTTCTTTTCCATCTTTGCAAGCTTTCTTTTTTCGATTTCGTCTTTGTGCTGCTGATGGATCTTGCTTGTTTCGTCATGGGCTGCCTTAAAGTCTCTCGGAAACAAAATAAATTCGTCCTTAAGGTTGTACCTTAGCTCTTTGCACCAAGTGAAATAATCGCAATAGTCGTGTGCTAAATTCCTGTATTTCGCCTCTTTATCGTAATAGTTATATTGGTAGCCGTACCTACAACCTAAAAGCTTGTTTTTTGGAAGGCTATCAAAATATCTATTTATCTTGTGCAAAGTCGTATACTTTAACACAGAGAGCAAACCTTCGTTTAACCCATACCTTTGACGATAATCAAAATACTCATTTGTATTGCTGAAACGAATACCTTTTTTTCGCGCTGCTTCAAGAAATGCTATTTCGCTTGAATCTGCATCGATTTCAATAATCTGATTAATTAAAGATTTATCGCATTTCAATACAGCTTCTACGGTTTTTCCTTTTTCGTTTACTCTTGAAGTAAAGGAGTAATTTAGCACCTCTTCTGTAAGGTTGTTTAATCCATTTCGCTCCGATATCCTTAATTAGCAGTAAAGCTACTTGCGATAAAGGAGCATCTATGTAATATCCATTTTCATAGATATACTGTAAACAGAAGTCGTAAATAACATACCCAAGAGGACCGTATTCGTTAAGTAAGTCCATAATCTTGAAGTCGTTGCGTCTTCCAACATCTTCAGGAAAATAGTCAAGCCCCACCTTTCGTGGTCTCGGCATATTAACTATTCCTTTCTTTTGTGTTTAAGTTAAGGCATTCACATAGGTATTTATCGAGCCGGATACCGTATATGTGATAGTTGTTAAATAAGCCTTTTTCGTCGTTGTGTGCCTCTATATGATGCTTATGGCACAGGGCAATCGCTTTAAGACCTATATGCACAATCTTTTCGCGATCACGCCCCATACCAATTTTGTCAACATGGTGTACTTCTGCATAATCGTTACAGATGGCACACTTTCTATGTTCCAGGCATAGATACAAGTACTTTCCTATATCGTCTGTCTGGTGAAGGAGTGTATCCTTCGTCGGAACGTCATTCTCAAAGCAAAAGGCTACGAGATAGTCAATAAACAGGCGTTCTGTTGTCATATCCACCGTAGAAAGACTAAACCACTCTTCGTATTCCATAGTGGTTATAAAGTTGTACTCCAAGACATTTCGGGTATATTCAGGTACATAATTGCCCGCCCATTCGTCAATATCTCTTATTAGAGCCCAAATCTTTCTGCGCTGCTTCGGTGAGATTGTTCTGCCATCTGGTAAGCGTACTTCAACGGTAGTAATTTGCTTTTGGCGTAATTCTCTACCTATGCTATCGGTTGGCTGTAATAACAATCGACTACCGTCATATTTAAGCACTTGCGCTGTCGTCGTTAACATAATCCGTAACCTCTGTATCTTTTGAATAATCGTGGCGATGCATATAGACATATTTGCTGTATGGAGCACAGTTCTTAAGAATAAAATCATTGCACTTTGCTGTTGATAAATGATTTCTTAAAACCTGTTTTTCATAGCAATACAAGCCTAATACTTCTTTCGCCTTAATCCGTTCTTTTATTTCTTTATCGTCATAATTAGCCTCAATTAGATAAAGGTCATAATGTCTGGCGATAATACCGTTAAGGTTGTTTGTATCGGTTGCATATATCATTTTGCCGAAAGGAAAATGTATCTTGTAACCACAGTTGGGAACATTGTGTACAAGCGGAACAGGAATAATATTACATACACCATAGTTGTAGCTTGTACCGTCATTTAAGACATCAATATTTTTAGGATTCACACCAAGTTCAATTAAAGGCTTTACAAGCCAATTACCGCAGCCAAACCTTAACGGATCATAATGCTTTAACTCGCCTTCTTTAATTTCAACGGCGTTAATTTTCTTTAACTGACCGCTTCTCATAGCGAGCTGCATATAACCTTTGTAACCGGGAATAAACTGCGCCTTTGTGATTGTTTCGGGAATTTTTCTGCCATACTGGTCTTTAAGCTCTCTGCCCTCGGCATCAACCTTGTAGACGATACGACCGTCTTTCTTAACCTTTTCGCTAAAAGGCACAAGGTAATATTGTCCGAGCTGAGGGCTTGGCGATAAGTTAAGAGATTCGCCAAGCAACGCTCCTGAAAGAATTGAGCCCGCTTCGCATTCCTGCAACTGCGGATTAACAGCGACAGCTGACGAAATAGAAGCAATAAAACGCTTTGACCTTTCGGGGTCGCCGAGAGTGTTTTTAATAAGCCTTTGGTAGGTATCGGTTGTTATAGCCACACTAAACTTCTTAGGCGGCTTCTTTGCTAATGCATTAGAGTTGGACATATGTCATACCCCTTTCGTTGAATAATTGTTTCATAGCACGAAGGTCGTCAATCGTGCCTTTTACTGTGAATGTAACCTCGTATACATCAGGCTTTTCAGAGGTATCCTCTGTAACAGGCTCTGCCGTAGGTGCGGAAAGTTCGCTGATATCGTTTGCCGTAGGTGCCACAAAATGGTCCTCAAAAGACGGCTCGTCTTCATCCTCGGAGCTTGCCTCTGCAATCGCTCTTTCAATTTCAGCCTGATGTTCTGCTTCTGCTTTGGCTCTTGCCTCTGCTTCTGCGCGTCTCTGCTTTTCTTCCTCAATGCGCTGATAACGATTTTTAACAACGGTAATTGCCGAAGCTGCATTAAGCGTTTCTTTGTATTCAACAAGGATTTCCTCGGGATGTTCCTGCGTAGCGATAAGGTCAAGACCTTCTTTAATACGGTCAAGGAAATCTTTACAAGCCGTTTTAAGCTTTTTGTCGGTTACATTAAGCGTAATATTCAACCCGACATCTTCAAAAGAAACAAAGTCAATGCCAAGCGATTCTCTGTATTCCTCAAAATACGCTAACGCCTTCTGACGCTTCTGTTCCTTCTGATCGTCTTCAACGGCAGCGATCTTATCGCGCAGCTGTGTATCTGCAGGCTTAAAGATATTGGTTACGCATTCTTTGTACAGATTTTCAAAATCCTCGTAAGGTTTAAGTACCTTTGCTTTAACCTCTTTGCGCTTTTCCTCAAGCTCCTTAAACATTTTGTTAAGGGCAGCTCTTTCGTCTTTAATCTGTTTCTTGCTGTCCTCAGTACATTCAAGAGCAAGCGCACTCTCAACTCTGTCTGTAACCGTCTCTTTTATCTGATACAACCGCTCAACGATAACAGGAAGCTGGGTTACTTCTATAAGGCCGGTAGTATCGAGGATGTCAACGGATTCAACAACCTCGCCCGTTGTTTCTATAACAATTTCTTTTTCTGCCATATTTTTTACTTTTCCTCCTTGACATATTAGATTTTGTTTGATAGAATAAACTTAACAATTTGGTATTCAGTCAGCACATTGAGAAACTTCGGTGCTGGCTGTTTTCTTTTTGTAGTTCGCTTACAACAGAACACATTACTGCTGCACGCTGACTACGCATCTGCTCAACGATAAGTTGTGCAAGATATCTTGGTTTTCTGCGCTGTCCGTTATCGTCGCCGAATCTGTTAATTAAATCGTCGAGTTTTCGCTTTGCCGAAGGATATGCCGCTTCGATTTCGTATCGTGACGGCTTTCTTTTTGCAAAGAAATAAACGAGATTAATTAATTCTTCGTTCTGCATAATATCTGTAACCTGCTCTTGGCAATCACATTTTTCGCCGGGGTCAAGATTTGCACCACAATGCGGACAGGTCTCAAACATTGACATTTAATACTCATCTCCTTTCATGCATTTTTTCAACTATGTAATCAGCACCGATAAAGTATGCTGCAAGCAGACAAATTACTGCTATGATAAAAGCGATAAGCGGTACCAGATTAAAATTGTCAACTGATGCGACACCAAAACCACCGCTGAATACGCCGAGTGTTATCAATAGTTGGGTTATAAACTTTCTCATTTTGTCACCTCTACTTTCTGACGCCAATCAGGGCATAATCTATTAAGCAAATTTACAAAAGCTTCTTTCTCGGCTATTGCAAGGTTTTTCTCTGTAATTGCTTTGCTTAACTCACTTTCCAATGTGCTTTTCATAATGATATAATCAGCACAGCGATTGCTGCTTTCACAGCCAATAACTAACGAAGGCTTACGCTCAACATTCACAATTACAGGCTTGTCCTCGCTGACAGCCTTTTTTCTTTTCTTAAACAAATCAGGATACCCTCCTTTCCGCTAAAACTTTGTCGCACTCTTTAACATCAAGCGAATACGACTCACAAAAGAACGATTTTTGAATCTGTCCTCTTGGCGGCTTCTGATAATAACGGTTAGTACTGCCGGGTATTTTCATACTCGCTTGCTGATTACGAAGCTCGTTTATAATGTCGTATGCTTTTGTCCTGCATACACCGAGCAGTACAGCAACATCGTTTGCGTGGTACCACATACTGTTAATCGTTTTGAGTTCCTTCACGGTATCCCTCCTTATCTGCAAATAATAAAGTTATAGAAGCACTTGCAAGAGCAAGTAATTTATCTCGATTGCGTTCCATATCCGCTCGATTCGTTCCGTCTGCTTGTCCTGCAGCGAATTCAACGAGTTCCTGAATAATACCTTGTACATCCTTAAAATTGCAAAGCAAATTAAGTGTTGCACCTTGGATATTATCTTCCGTTAATTCTGGCAAAAACTCTCCGAGAGGCGATTGCTTTAGGTGTTGATATGCAAGGAAATTGTTGTCATACAATATACACATCCTTCTAACAATCTCGTCAGGTGCTTTCCCACCGACCGATTCATACTTATCAAGGGTGCGAACATCAATATGCAGTTCTTCTGCGACAGGTTCTCGCTTGAAACCTGCACGAATTCTCGCACTTTTGTATATATTCCTGCACGATTTGTTCGTTGTTTCCACCTTCTTTCGGGTGTATAATTAAGATATAAAAATTAATTAATAATTATTGAGCAAGTTCGTCTGTTGTACAGTTAAGTGCCTTGGCAATCTGTACTGCAACAGGAAAAGAAGGAAATTTCAGACCGGCTTCAATCTGACAAAGCATACTCTGGGTTATTCCAACCTTTTCGCTAAGCTCGTGCTGCGTAAGATTACGACGCTCTCTCATTTTCTTAATGTTTTCTCCTACGCTCATTTCGTTACACCTCACTTTCTTGTAGCGTTGGTTTGTTTGTGGCTGAGGATACAGGGCTCGAACCTGTGAATAACGGAGTCAAAGTCCGTTGCCTTACCTCTTGGCTAATCCTCAATGTAAAATGCCCGTATAGCCGTTAGCGCAGCTTGCATACTCCTAATATGCATCCATAGTACTTTTGGCGAAGTATATAGATTCGCAACCTATTCAATTGATTTGGCCTTAATTATTGATTAATTAATAAAACTATGTTAAAATGAATTATTAACCGAGTTATAACTCACTCTAAAAATGTGAGGGCAATCTGGGAGCGACTGCCCTCCGGGGTTTTACCCGAGGCAAGAAAAGTTAAAAAGGTGTGTCAACGATATAGGTCAGCTCGTCGCAACTTGCACAGATATTCTTCACTATCGCGTGCAATTCACTTTTTTAACTCGGTTATATTGTAACCACTAATTTAGTGATTGTCAATGCGAATTATCACTAATTTAGTTATTTCGTTAATCTTGCACAAAAACATAACCACTAATTTAGTGATTTTGTGTAATTAGGTGATACTATGACATTTATTAAACGCCTTAAAGCATTAATGGCAGAAAAAAAGGTAACAAAAGCAGAAATATCAAAAGAATTACATATCGGAGTAAATCAAATTAAGTATTGGGAAGATAAAGGTAATACACCTGATGGCGCAACCCTTATAAAGCTTGCCGATTACTTCGGTGTGTCTGTTGACTACCTATTAGGAAAAACGGACAAAAAAAATAAGACCGTTGCTGATGAACGGTCTTTAACAGAAGCAGAGAAAGAAATAATTGCGGCAACGGCCGATATGACAGAGGATGAACTTAACGCTGTTCTTGGCTATGCTGCTCGGATAATTGCAAAGCGTAAGAAAGAAGATTAGCTTGCTCCTCGCTGCTCATTTGAGCTGTTAATTTAAGCAGTTTCTCTTGATATTCTTTATTATCCATTATTCTCGCCTCCATTCTCGTTTTTAAGGGAAAGGAAGCACATATTATCATAGTATAAATAATAAAACATTATATTGTTAGATAATAACGGAATTCGTTATTACAAACCATTTTCGTGAACTTACGAAAATGCATTCTGCCAGCATCGGCAAAAAGGTAGTATTATGAAAACATATATTAATAGATTTATTGCAATAGTATTAAGCATGGTTTTATTATGCAGCGTTAACATTGTTTTTGCCAAAGGAAAGGTTGAAACGATTACCATTAACAAAACTATGCAATATACATTTGACTGGGCGAATGACGATTTTCAGCATTGGTATAAATTTGTACCGCCTATAACAGGTACATATACTGCTAAAACATTTACTAAAGACGAAGCTGTTAGAAATGATTCTGGTGCTATTAGTATAGCGATATTAAATGCTTCGGAGGAAACGATTGTTGAAGGTCTTTGGAGTGACCTATCGCTAAAAGCAACTGCTAAAGCAAAATTAACAAAAGGAAAGACTTATTATATTTACATTGAGTATTGGCAAGAGCAGCAAATACCAATGTCAACAAATATAACTCTTAACTCTCTTAATTTAACTGCGCCAAAGATAAGTAAATTAACTCCGGCGAAAAAGCAGTTCAAAGCTACTTGGAATCCCCTTAAAAATATCGAAGGTTATCAGATTCAGTATGCGACTGATAGCAAATTTACAAAGAATAAAAAAACTGTTACCGTAAGCGGCGCAAAATCAAAAACAAAGACTGTTAAGAAGCTTAAAGGTAATAAGAAGTATTTTGTTCGTATTCGTTCATATAAAACATTTAATAATAAGAAGTATTATTCATCCTGGAGCAAAGCAAAAACAGTAAAAACAAAGAAGTAATATAATAACCCCTCTTTATAAATCAAAAGAGGGGTATTTATAAAGGCAGGTGTTATTATGCCCGTATATAAAGACGAGGACCGTAAAACTTGGTATGTATCGTTCTACTATACTGATTGGACAGGAGTAAAAAAGCGAAAGCTAAAAAGAGGCTTTAAGCGTGAACGCGATGCTAAAGAGTTTGAAAGAGAATTCTTATACAAGTATTCCAGCAATCCTGAAATGACTTTTCAGAGCCTTTACGACCTTTATATAGCCGATCAGGAAAACCGTATCAGAGTCGGTACTCAAAACAAAAAGATAAACATCTTTCAAACTCATATCCTGCCGTATTTTAAGGATAAAAAGATTTCTGAAATAACGCCGGGCGACATTCGTAATTGGCAAAATACTATGCTGAATCTGATTAATAATAGAACAGGCAAGCCTTATTCCGAAACATATTTAAGGATAATCAACAGCGAACTAACTGCCATTCTTAATTATGCCGTTGCTTACCACGGTCTGCAGATTAATCCTGCATCCAAGGTTAAACCTATGGGAAAGAAAAACGCTGACGAAATGTCTTTCTGGACTTTGGAACAGTTTAACGAAGTTATTCAGTATGAGAAAAAGCCTTCGTTTCATTTATGTTTTATGATACTGTATTGGTGCGGGCTGCGTGTTGGCGAAGCTCTTGCGCTTACTCCAAAAAAGATACTACACGATTCCAAATCGTTAGATATCTATGAAACATTTCACAGAATCAACGGCGAGGATATGTTCGGACCGCCTAAAACAAAAAACGGAGTTCGTAAAACTCCAATGCCAGATTTTGTTTATGACGAGTTAATTAAATACACCGAAAGCCTTTATGGGCTCGGCGAAAACGATAGAATATTCTACTTTACACGAAATGCGCTTAATCAGGAATTAAACTATATATCAAAGGCGGCAGAGATGGAAAGAATCAGAGTTCACGACCTGCGCCATTCTCACGTCGCGCTTCTTATTAAACTTGGGTACCGTACTCATGCTATCGCCGACAGAATAGGCGATACGCCTGAAATGGTTGACAGAGTATATGCACACCTTTATCCTGATACGAGCGAGCAAATTGCAAGAGAACTTGATAAATACAAAGATGGCTTTTTGGTATCACAGGATAACGATAGCAATACGCCAAATACTGCCGATACTGATTTATAGTATCATTTTAGTATCACAAGGCAAAAAAGCAACCCCGAAAATCGCTTAATACTGCGGTTTTTCGGGGTTTTCGTTATTATTCCCATTCGATAGTTGCGCAGGGCTTCGGGGTCAGGTCGAAGAGAACACGGTTAACATTTTCAACCTCTGTTGTTATGCGGTTTGTTATATGCTGAAGAAGGTCGAAAGGAACGTTTTCAACGGTTGCGGTCATTGCGTCTTTCGTGTTGATAGCTCTGATAATAACAGGATAAGCGAAGGTGCGCTTTCCGTCCTTAACGCCAACTGATTTGAAATCGGGAACAGCTGTGAAATACTGCCATACTTTGCCTTCAAGTCCGTTTTTAGCAAATTCCTCTCTGAGAATTGCATCGGATTCTCTTACTGCTTCAAGTCTGTCTCTTGTTATTGCGCCAAGGCATCTTACGCCGAGTCCGGGACCCGGGAACGGCTGACGGTATACCATACCGTCCGGAAGGCCGAGCGCCTTGCCGACAACTCTTACCTCGTCTTTGAAGAGAAGTTTAACAGGCTCAACAAGCTCAAACTGAAGGTCTTCGGGAAGTCCGCCGACATTGTGGTGAGCCTTGATTCCGTCCTGACTTTCAAGAATATCGGGGTAGATTGTTCCCTGAGCGAGAAATTCTATTCCGTCGAGTTTTCTTGCTTCCTCCTCAAAAACTCTGATAAACTCATCGCCGATGATTTTTCTCTTCTTCTCAGGCTCTGCTACACCTGCAAGTTTATCAAGAAAACGGTCAACAGCGTCAACATAGATAAGGTTAGCGTCCATCTGGTTTCTGAAAACCTCAATAACCTGCTCGGGCTCGCCCTTTCTGAGAAGTCCGTGGTTAACATGAACGCAAACGAGCTGCTTGCCGATTGCTTTGATAAGAAGCGCTGCAACAACCGAAGAGTCAACACCGCCCGATAATGCGAGAAGCACTTTCTTGTCGCCGATTTGTTCTTTTAATTCCTTGATTTGTTCATCAATAAAGGCGTTTGCAAGCTCGGGAGTTGTTATTCTCTCCATATTTTCAGGTCTTACATTGCTGTTCATTGATTTTCCTCCTTAGTTTTAATCAATTTTCTTTTTGATTATATCAAAACCGAAATATTCGGTTAATATATATGTTTTTTTAAATTGTTTTTAGATTTATAGGTTTCAGACGTTTCACTTAGCATATTTTCATAAAAATCAACCGCTGATTTTCTTCTTGAATTTGCAATTTCTCTTCCTTTATCCGTGTAGAGTCTTTCATAAACCTTTTCAAGTTTAAACTTATATTCCTGAAAGAAGGAAGCGTTTTTATCCTCCTCGCCCCTGAGAACATTTCTGTTTTCATCAAGATTATACAAAGGTTCGCCAAGGGTGGAATTATAATAAAGGGTTCTTGCAATTCCCATAGTGCCGCAGACGTCAATTTTATCCGCATCAAAAAGAATTTTTGCCTCAATGCTTTTTGGCTTGTTGTTGCCGCGAAATCTGTGGGAATCAATGCAAGCTGAAACGTTGTCTGCAAATTCCCTTGAAAATCCGTTTTCATTTAAAAACTTATACGCCTTTTCTGCTCCGATTTTTGCATGGCAGAGCTTCGGGTTTTCAAACTGCTCTTTTCGTCCTATATCGTGAAGAAGGCAGGCTGAAATCAGAATATCATAATCAACATCTTTTTCTGATTCTGCTATTTCAAGTGCGGTATAAAGCACCCTGTATATATGCTCTTTATCATGGGCATTTTCATCCATACACGAAAGCATATAGCCCTCAAGCAGCTCATAGTTTTCTTTTTTCATTTTTAAAACCATTTCTTCTTTTTGCTGATAAAAATCAAAACCGAAACAACGATAACCGAAAGAGCAATAACATAAACATATCCGTATTTCCACGCAAATTCGGGCATTGCGCGGAAATTCATTCCGTACCAGCCTACAATAAGGGTTAACGGGAAGAAAATGCTTGTTATAACCGTAAAGCGCTTCATAACATTGTTGAGCTTAATATCGAGCGACGAGGAATAAGCGTCCTGAAGATGATTAACCGAGCTGCTGAGAGAATCAGTGTCCTCTCTGAGTCTTTGAATCTTGTTTGAAACATTCATTATATAGATAAGCTTGTCGTCGTTAAAAAGCTCGTTTTCGTTTTCTTCAATTGCATCGGTTATATCAAGAAGCTGCTCATAGTAGTTATGCATTGTCAGAAGCTCTTTTTTCAGATGCAAAAGCTCAAGACTGAAATCATCTTCAACATTATCCTTAATAACCTCTTCCTCAAGCAGGGTTATCTCGTTGCCCTTATCTTCGATATACTTGAAATCATTTGAAATAAGGGCGTCAATAAATGCAAAAATAAGCTTTTCGATAGTCAGATTATCTGCAGGATATCTTTTCAGCGCATCAAGAAACTTGTTTTTTGTTGATGAATCATAGTCTTCAACATCAACAACGATAATAAGATTTTTCTTGATATACAGCGAAACGCAGTCGAATTCTTCAATATTATTCGGATCGGCAATTCTCAGCTCCGTAAAAAGATAGTTATCATGGATTTCAACATCGCTTCTAAAATACTTATTGGCTTTCTGGCATGAGTTGATTGTTGACTGAGAAAAGCCGAATCTTCCGCCGATTTCAAGGAGCTCGGCAGCACTGATAAAGCCCGCTGTTAAGCAGCTTTCATCAATATTTTCTATGTCAATAGGGTTTATTTCGGTGTTTATTTTATAAAACATAATATCACCCAATCAGTTTCTGTATTTCTGCTTTCTTACATCCAGATGGCGTATGTCGATATAATCGGGCAACCCGTTTCTGAACGGGGTCTGAGCAACGCCCCTGATGAGAGGTCTGAGATAGGTTATCATCTTATCGGTTACATCATTGCCCTCTTCGTTGATGAAATCTCTCGGAACTGTTTTTTCCTGATTTGCAACAACCTTAACATCTTCAATTCCATACTGAACGGTATACGGCTTGTTTGAGGTTCTTGTGAGAGTTGCAAAAACGCCTGTTTTGCCCTCTTCCGCTGCTCTTGCGGCAACGGTTCCGAGGTTGAACGCCTCGTTGACATCGGTTTGCGAAATAATGTGCCCGGCGCTTCTTTGAAGAACGCTTGGTTCAAGGGCGCGAACCTTACATCCGATTTGCTCTTCAACAACTGTTTTAAGATACGCAGCCGCTCCGCTGAGCCTTGCATGACCAAACTGGTCTGCCGAGGTTGCGCTGTTTGCCGAGATATATTCGCCGTTTTTATCCCTTATACCTTCGCTGACGACAACGATAACCGAGTTGTATTCCTCAAGCTTTTTCTTAACATCGCAAACAAATTGCTCAACCGAAAACGGAACCTCGGGGAGATAAATCAAATGAGGAGCGGGCATATATTCCGCCCTTGCAAGAACGGATGCAGCAGTAAGCCAGCCTGCATTTCGTCCCATAGCCTCAATGATATGAACGCTCTTTATCGAATAAATACTCGTGTCATACGCAACCTCGCGAACGCAGGTTGCAATATATTTTGCCGCTGAACCGAATCCGGGCGAATGGTCTATTCCCACCAAATCATTATCAATTGTTTTCGGGATTCCGACTATTTTAATATCAATATTTTTTTCTTTTGTATATCGTGAAAGTTTTTCAACGGTGTCCATTGAATCGTTTCCGCCGATATAAACAAAATATCCGATGTGGTATTTATTAAGTATCTCAAAAAGTCTGTCGTACTCCTCTTCGGTGTGGCTGAGCTTATATCTGCACGAGCCGAGGAACATTGCAGGAGAATGCTTTAAGCGATGAATCTCCTGCGGCATCTGGGAAAACATATCCGAAAGGCAGATGATATTATCTTCAAGAAGCCCTTCAATACCGTTTATCATTCCGTAAACATTGCCGATAACCTTGCTGTTTATCGCATATTCAATTGCTCCTGCAAGGCTTGAGTTAATAACCGAGGTCGGTCCGCCGGACTGGCCGATAATCATATTCATTTTCATATTTTGTTACTCTCTATAATCTTTGTTGTAATTCTTTTATTTGGAAAATCAAGATAGATTGTTCCGAGATAAATTCCCCTTGGAATAGGAAAATTAATAAAAGCATTATTCAGAAGCCCGGCATTTTTCTTTGGACCTGCAATTCCGCCCGAGGTTGAAAAATAGCAGATAACATATTGCTTTTCAAAGGGCTTGAGCTTCTCGATAAACGGTTTTATACAGGCTGCCCACTTTTCCTCTGCTTTGTATTTGAATCTGTCCTGAATAATGAATTCAGCCGAGTCCTCTGAGCCGGTTTTAAGAATCAGCGGTTCGGGAATCATTTCAGTTTGCTCAACCCAGGAGGAAAAATCAATTCCGCTGTTTTTATTTGTGTATTCCTCGTTGCTTTTATCCATGGAGCAGCGACGAATAAGAACAATTTTTCCCCTTGCTTCGCCAAGTGTCGGGCATTTGTTTTTCAGATACCATCTTTTTTGGTTGGGCTTGATATATGTGTTAAAAAGATTATCAAAACTCTTTTCAAAATCTTTGCCGGAATCGTTTTTAAACTGGAAAATCACTGCTTCACTTGGGTTTTCATCAAGAAAAGCATATATCTGGGTCAGAATATACTCTAAATCCATATGGAGTTTTGGCTGGCGCGCCGTGCAGAAAACCTTGGCGATAGAGTGAATCATCAGAAGCCTGTTTCCCTCTGCCATAACCCTTATATCAAGAGCACGAACACCTATGGCGAGCTGGTCGTATATACTCAAATCCTGGCATTTCGCAATATGAGCATATTGAACAAAGCGAGCAGCACAGTCATGAGTACCGGGAATATTGATTGAAAAAAGCGGTTTATCGGAACTGATTTTGCCCATCCATTTTTTTAAATCCTTGTTCATTCTTATCACCATAAGGTAGGCTTGATTCGGAATCGAACCGTTTCTAAGCCGTCCTTTCCTGATATTTTCGCCGTACTCTCCTCGATTTACGACAGTAAAACTTCGTCGATTACAACGAAACTATCTAATAAATTCCAGGCTGAGAAATGCGAAGCAGTTTTCAGATAGCAGATTTTCTTTAAGACAAAGCAAAATTTCGCAGGAATACTCGCGTCTTTCAAGAAATTTTGGGAAGTATTAATGGAAATTTGCATCTGAAAACCGATTCATTTCCGATTCCAGCCTACCTAAAATTATAGCATTATTATTGACATTATTCAAGATAAAGCGCATTATTATATCAATAAATAATAAATTTTGGTGAATATGATGAAGGTTTTATCCGTTAAAGGAAAAGTCAGCGAAAAGAATAATAAAACAAATATAAGCCATGGCTTTTCCGTTTCGGAAAACGCAAAAAAGCTTGTTGTTAAATATTCGTATTTCCCGAAGGAAGTTGAGGATGAAGAACAGGCGCTAAAGCTGATAAACGAAGGCTTGGAAAAGTACGGCGAAAAGAGCAAAAATCCCGCAGAATTTCTTCCGATAAGAAATTTATTGACGCTTTCCTTTGATGAAAACGGAAAATACCGCGGTGCCTGCCACCGTCACCCGAATAAGCAGATAATTTATATTTCAGATAAAAACAGTACCCCCGGTATTATCAATAAACCGATTGAGGGCGGAGAATGGAACGCTGTTTTGAATGTTCATTTTGTTGGTTGCGAAGTTGAATACAGCATTGAAATCGAGGAGGAAAAGGGATGAGCTATTTACCCTGCGAGCTTCATTGTCACACCAACCACAGCGACGGTAAATTTAATGTAAGCGAGCTTCAAAATGCAGCAAAAGAAAACGGGCTTTCACTCATTGCCCTGACAGACCACAACACCTTCAGCGGCTGCGCTGAGCTTGATGAACGCATTATTCCTGCAATTTCCGGAATTGAATGGACAACATATTACGGTCATATTCTTATTTTGGGTGCAAAGAGCTTTGTTGATTGGCGAAATGCAACGCCAAACAATATTGATGAAAAACTCGGCGAGGTCAAAAAGGCAGAAGGCGTTATCGGAATTGCGCACCCCTTTCAGCTCGGCTCACCGTTTTGCACGGGCGGAAGATATGAATTTGATATAAAAAACTATGAAAATGTTGATTATATCGAGGTTTTCCATGAAGGCTTTTCAAAGGATAATAAAGAAAATGAAAAGGCCCTCGCTTTTTGGAGCGAGCTGCTTGATGAGGGCTATCACATTGGCGCAGCTTACGGAAGGGACTGGCACTCAAATGAGGCAAAAGGACTTTTCGGCTGCACATATATTGATATAAACGGAAAGCCAACAGCAGAAAAAGCCTTGAACTCAATAAAAAGCAGGAAAACAATAGCTGCCCTCGGAGCATTGCTCTCTTTTGAAATAGAGCAGAATAACAGAATTTTCACTCTCGGAGAAACAGCAGCAGAAGGTGAAGCAAAAATAAAACTTTTTTGCGACGTTAATGCAAGAAGAAACGAAGGCGTTTCGTATTCAAAAATCAGAATAGTAACAAATAAGAGTTTGTGTATTTATAAAGCAGAACTTAATGAAAAAGAAATAAAGCTAAACCTTAAACCGAATAGTTGGTACAGGGCTGAACTTTGGGGAGAACTTGACGGCGAGGAGATGCCTCTTGCCGTTACCTCGGCGATATATACTTAAAATTACGAATTACGAGTTACGAATTGTGGTTACTCGGCTTCGCCTCGGACAATAAGTGGCGCGTGGGGCGCTCCCTCGAATCAATGGGGACAGTCCTCCACAGAAGGCGTTTTGCAATGACAACGCTCAGAGGTGTGTCCCCATTGATTTGACGGTATGTGTTGTTCGTCGAAAAAATAATCAAATATAAGCCATGGCTTTTCCGTTTCGGGAAACGCAAAAAAACAAGACTAAAAACTACATAAATACTGCAATTTTTAGCCAATTTGATGTTTACTTTTTTATTTTAATATATTAAATTTCTTTAGGACATTAGGTTGTCCGGCAAGGAGCATATCACGAAAAACGGTAGGCGGTTAAATACAGCCCCACCCCTCGCAAGAGGTTAAGGGGGTGTGCTATGGGAGAATATATTCTTTATTTGACGATAGTGTTACTTATCATTTACTTTTTCTCAAAGAATAAGTAATAAAGTAAAATAACCGCCCTCAGCTTTCAAATGCGGCGGTTATTTTAACCAAAACATCGGGGCTAACCGTCTATCGGATAGCTCCTTGTTCACTTATAATATACAAATTAAGTTTTTAGTTGTCAATAGATTTTTCGACATGCGTTCCAAGCTTTGTGTAGTCAGTAACAAATGCTCTGTATTCACCGTTATCATTGTATTCTGTTCCACACAGGCAAATTTTTTCTATGCTATTGTTTGGGAATTCGTTCCATAGTCCGTTAACATATGAATCATCTAATCCTATATCTGAAAAAATTTCAGCACATTTTTTATTTCCTTCGTCAAATCCATAATCCTGTTCATTGATCATATATGCTCGTATGCCGTGAGAAACATAACGAACGACATGATGTTCTTCAGTTAAGTTATCGGTATAAACATACGAGCTGAAAGATTGGTCAGAGAAGCTTGTACTTGATATGTTGGAAGGCCAGTAATTTGAGGCGATGCATAATCTCGGAGATTTTTCCTCTAAGAAATAAACACATACTCGCTCGTCGCTATTCTTAAAAGTGGCTATTTGTTGCACTATTCCCTTATCAGATACGGCATTATCCTCAATGGAATAACAATGAATTTCTACAACAATAGAATCCTCAAAGAATTCTGTGTTTTTCGCCGAGCCTTTTCCTAAAGATGAAACGGTTATCATCTCGGGAATTCCGTCATTGTTTAAATCCTTAATAAAGGCAGACATAATTCCTTTTATATCTTTCATTTTAAAATACAGTTGGCTTTCCTGAATCTCTTTAAAGGTTTCCTTTTGACTTTCACAGTAACCGATTTGCGGAGTTAGTACATTGTTAATGTACTCATAATAAAGCTTTTCGTATTTTGATTTGCTTGGAGTGTCTTTGATACAACCGCTAAACATCGCTGTTATAATCAGTAAAATGCAACTGAAAGCTGCAATTATTTTTTTGCTTTTTGAATTCTTTGCCATAAATCAGACACCTTTAGTTATTCAGTTGTGTTTTTCAGATAGGAATTATGCAGACCGAGCAACAAGAACGAACAAAGCATACCTGAAACTGTATCCATAACCATTGGCATCGGAGTCATTAATCCGACTAAAACAATACCGCAATTGGCAAGAATAGCAAGGAATAAACGAACGCAAAAAAAGATTAAAGCAAGATTTTTAAGCGGATTTACGATTCCCATATTCTCTCCTTGTTTTAACATTTGCAAAACAAGGGTAATTAAAGTTATTACAATTATTGCAGTTGGAATAATACCTAAAAAGCCAATCAACCAAAGTAAAGAAAAACCGGATATACTACCTCCAACTATTTTTAAATCGTCCATTGTACCAAAAAGCTTGGCCTGTGACCACACATTACGAGATACATATGCCATATAACTTTTGTTGTCCCATTCTATAAGCAAAGTTTTTAATTCATCGCAAAACGCATATGCAATATATGCCAGCAAAGAGGCGCTCAGCATCGTTACAATAATAACGGCTGCTTTTCTGCCTTCATCCTTGCTCTTAAACTGCTTAATCAGAACTGTTATGAGCATTATAAATAACACGACTTTAAAAACATTGTTCAGCAGTACCGCCAAAACTGTTCCTGCGGCAATCAGCGCAATTTTTGAAAAACTAATGTCACCAGATAAGATTTCATCCAGACAAACAGCTAATGCGCAAAGCGAAACGACCTGCAAAAACGGCAAGGCTGCATAAGCATATGCAATAGCTTTTGATAAAACCGAAATATCGACACGTGATAACGGATACTCAAATACTGCAAAAGCCAATACGACCGCAGTACTTACATATAGTATAAGCTTGCTATAATTTTTAAAAACAGCAGTCCCATAATTTCCTGCAATAAGATAAACCGCAAGGCTTGCAAAACTGACGATAATGCCTTTAACAATATAATAATTCCACGAAAGCTCCCTGTCGTTTGTCAAGTGCTGTGCATAGGGAACAACAAGCCACACGGCAAACGAGATAATAAGTATTAATGATACAAGAATCATTTCTTTTGTTTTATTTTTCTTTAAATCATTCATATTTTCACCGTATTTTTCATTAATTGAATAACTGTTAGTTAAATCGGAAAATCGTTATCTTTTAAAATGCTTTTTAATTGTTCATCAGTTTCCCGAATGTTTTCAAACACATATAATTCGCTTATTTGATACCCCTCCTGACAGTATAATGCCGCTATATCATTTTCGTTATGAAAAAAATACAAAGAATGATAAGAATCAACCATATAATCCCAACTGTCAAAACAAGGGATATCCTGTATCAGTGCAATAACAGTGTAACCGTATTTGTCGATATGCTTCCTGATAATATCACATTTAATGGAACACGAATTGTCAATTTCCTGCGGCGTTGAATTCTGTAACGTTTTGTATCCGTCATAGAGGTTGTCAAACGCAAAGAATAGTGCTGATTTGTCGGGGTCTGTCAGTTTTATAACGCTGCCGCAATCAAAATCGCAGGCAAAGGAGTTGTAAATGTCTTGTTTTTTTGCCTCTGCCTCTTCATGGGAGGCAACAGTTAGTGCAGCCTCGCACTCATTGGTATTTGGTTTTTTGTTGCAATGTTTAAAGATATTCATAACAGTCCATAACACAGAAATAATTGTTTTTCATTTAATCATTCCTGCGAGTGAAAACGGTTCGTTTTTTTCGTCAGTATTATTTTGCTGTGCTGAATCAGTTTTGGCAGCAACAGTTTCTGTTCCTTTTGCGTCTGTTTTATCTTCCTGAATTTTATCTATCTGATTATTATTTTTACCGGCATTTATATCGTCTTTAATACTTTTATAAATCTTATAAGCGCCATAAGCCAATAGTACTTCCGGAATTGCCATATGTTACCTCCTATTATTTTTTCATTCCGGCAATTTGAAATTCATCAGAATGGGTTGAAGTGCTTTTGTCTTCAACTAAATTATTCCGAATAATAACTTCCTTATTTGTATCTGGCTCATTGATTGTTACTGTTTTATTATGTTCAACCTGCTCTATTTGCTTGATTTTCGGACCATTCTCGTCATATCCGATAACAGTTGCTCTACCATACATTATATCGTCTTTAACATTCTCTTCAATGTAATATCCGTTTTTGCATTTATTACATACAACGGCATATTTTGAGTAAAGAGAAACGGTTGGAATATATAAAACCTTTACCTTCCTTTTTAATTCCATTACGAAAAATTCCTGTTCTCTGTTGCAACAATTGCAATAGAAATGTCCTACTGATTTCATTTGATAGTAGCTATCTGCTGCGCCAAAACCATTAACTGTAAATCCACCCATAATAATCTCCTTTATTTTTTATTTCATAATAATTAATTATATAAGTTATTTGCATACAAGAGTGCAGTAACCTTGCTCGAGAAGTCTGCCTTCCTGATACCAAGCCGGCGATACGATTTTTACAGTATCACCTTCAAAGATATCTTCGCCGTCCCAGTCCTGATAATCAGAGGCATTTTCGTTTGTAAGAGTAATAACTTCATCTTTTTTTGAACAGTAAATATTCGCAGCATTTACAGCATCCAATATGACAGATGAAAGTTTAACGAGTCTTTTAAATGATTGGTCAGCCGTTGGGAAGAATACATTCAGTATCCCGATAAGTTCTTCATAGTCTGTTAAATAAGACAGTCTTTTATAAAATTCATCAAGTGCCTTAACCTTTTTTTCATTTTTATCAACAGCCACCTGGTAAAATCCTTTGTATAAACCGTTAAAATTCTTTGCGTTTTTAGTAAAAAGCTGTGTTAACTCAGTAATAAGTTTTTTCTTTTTAAAAAACAGAATAAAAAGTGTTTTCATTTTATAATTTCTCCTTTATTAATCTGTATACTTTTTTATAAAATAAATCAATTTTGTAAAATAGGTTTGCCATATTTCTTTTTTAGCACCTCCAACGGCAACCGGAATCTTGATCTCGGTTCCGTCCTTTTTTATTAAAATCACACAATTATTTCTATCAATAATACTGTCAATATCTGTTACATCTATGATATAAGGATTTCCAAGAAATTCATGTATTAACATAACTTTTGTGGTAATTAAAAATCCATCTTTGCCACCATCAAAAGCTGTATCATCGTGATAACAAATCCATTTCCCTTGAATGTTTTGGTTTCTGAAAGAAGACAAGAATTTTATTTTTTTATACTGTGGAACGCTTTCTTCACCCACATATAACTTGTTCTCTTTTGCATCTCCCAGAAGCTGACTGTTCAAATATTGTGCATACTCAATAGGATCACTACCGGTATAAGGCTTAGGTTCTGCTTTTGTCTGTTTAGGGTGCATCACCTTAAAAAGCTCTTCATAAATGTTTTTGGCCTCTGCATATCCATTATCAGATGCTTGTTTATAGAGTTTTAACGCCATTTCCTCGTCTTGCTGAACACCGAGTCCGTGATGGTAACAAACACCTAAATTAAAGGCGGCCTCGTTTATACTGTCAGAAGCTTTTGAAAAAGCATTTACTGCTTCTTTATAATTTTTATCTTCAAAATAGCAACAACCAAGATTATACCAAGCCGTTACGTAATCCATATCTGCTGCTTTCTGATAAAGTTCCATGGCTTTTTTTCTGTCTTTTGCAATACCGCCTTCGCCCGTTGCGTAGTAGTATCCAAGCTCATTTATAGCTTTGGGACTTTCCATATTTGCTGCCATTTTGAGAGCCGGAATGGATTTTTGGCTGTCATAAAGGTCCTCTAAATGCTTTCTTTTATCAAAGGCGATTGTTCCTGAAATCTTACTGTATACAAGTCCGAGAGCTACCGTTTCCTGCGGAAGTGCAACAGAAAGAATGCGTTCGGGATTTGCCTTTATTTTTTCTAACCCTATTTTTTCAAATGTTTCGTTTTTATCAAGCAGGAGTTCCTTTACAAAATACCACTTGCTGTGACCTCCGGTTAAAATAACCAAATCTATATCTTCAGGAGAAAGCTTTGATTTGTTAATGGCACCGTTGACAAGTTTAACGAACTGCGAAATATAGTTGTGGCAAATATTTTCAAATTGCTCCCTATCAAGAGAAAAATCTTCATAGTCAATATCAAAACGCTCGGCAATATCATAGGCCTCATACGAGTCATCAATTGCCTGGTTTTCTGCAAGAGCAGGTGAAACCGTATTCTCTTTCCACGCTTTCATTTTGTCAACAGATAACCTTTTTTCAACCTTTTCCCTGTATTCCTGCGGAAAAAGAGAAACAAGAAAATCTCTTAAAATGATGTCGACTTCACGACCTCCAAAAAGAATATCTCCACCGTTTGGCCATGTGGTGATGATTTCATTTTTCATATCCTTGTCGGGTACGTATTTGCTTATTACTATATCTGTGGTACCCGCACCCATGTCAATCAGCATAACATTGCTTGTTTTGCCGTTCTCGAGCAATTCAGAGTTTTGAATGATGTCTTTGCATTGAACAGTAACAGCACGTATGGCAGCCTCAGCTTCATCCATACCCGAAACATTTTCAAAGCCCGCTTTTTCTGCAGTTTCAATCATGAACAGTTCCATTTCGGGATCCCATTTTACAGGATAACTTACAATTGTTTTGTTAACGCTGTCTGTGTCGCCCAGATTGCCGGTTATAAGCTGGTGATTGTACTCGTTATAAAGGTATTTGAAAAACTCTTGTACAAGTTTTTTGGCTTGTTCCTTTTTGGTTTCGTCATCACTTTGCAAATCAATCTTGAATGAACGAAAGTATTCGGCATTTCGTGCGGCAATATCCGCCTCGTGTCCGAAAGCATAAACATTATTAACCTTTCGTATTACTGACGGGACCATACTTGAACCGTGGTTAAATGTTACCGACTGCGTAAAGAGTTCGTCGCCAATCGGTTTACCGTTTTCGTCATAGTTCTTTACTCTTATTACAGATGTGCTTGTGCCGAAATCAATTCCAATTATTCTTTCCTTACTCATATTCTCTTTCCCTTTCCGCAAAGTAATTAATTACCGCTTTATAATTAACATCTGAAATAGGAAGTACCTCTCCGTTTTTCAGAATGACTGTTTTATTTGATTTATCAATTCTGCTTACATACTTGGAATTCAGTATATAACTTTTATGTATTCTAAGAAAGCAGGTGTTCAATGACGACTCAATTAATGATAGTTTTGTGTAAATTCTTTCGGTTTCTTTATTCTTAATATGAATGTTAATGTATTTAAGGTCACTTTGAAAATACAGTATATTGCTATACGGAATCACAAAAATTTCTCTTCGTGTTTCATAATAAAAGTTGTTCCTGCTTATTTTTAGTTCATTTATTATATCGTCAAGAATCCGGATAAGTGCCGTTTCACCTCTTGCAGAAAGGTGAAATGCCCTTGTTCTAACACTTAGCATTGGCTCCAAATCAGTTGCTGAAGAACTGTAATAAACAATTCTGCAGTCCTCGTTGATTTCATAAATTGTCCTGCTTATCCTATATTTATCGTCTGCCTCAGTCGAAATAAATGCAATGTTAAATGACGGAGCATATTCTTTGATTTTTTCTTCACCGAAGTCATCAAAAAACCAAAAAACGTCGATGTTGATATTTCTTTGAGCCGTATACTTAATAATTATCTGTTTAAGGGAGTTGCGATTTGCAATATTATTATCAAATACTGCTGCTTTAATCATATAGCCCTCCGTACCAGTCAGACATACCGATGCCTGTTGATAATCTTTCCAAATGTTTGTAATACTTATTAAAAACTACATCTGTCACTTTGAAATATTCAGAATAAAAATCAATGACCTCGTCACACGCATCATACATCTGCTCAAAGGTATATTCAAAATTGTCCGCATGTTTTTCAGGAATTATAACCTCAGACGTCTGATATTTTTCATCAACAACTTCTGAGAAATAAATAATTCTGCCCGATGGGTATGCAAGACGTATTTCAAACTTTGGTTGCGAAAGCGTAATTTGTTGTTCATTACAGTTAAGTTTGTGGAAAAAGCAACGAATTGCAATGCCGTTTTCGTAGGGTACAGGCATAGGAAACCCCAATTGAAGATGGGTGTACAGATTTTTCCTTACAAAATCGCTTTGTAAAAAAATATCAGTAAAGATTTTAATTCCCATACCTCGTCACCCATTTCTTTTAACGCTTGCCATTACGGTATAGCATCCGCTTTTCTGCCAGGCTTCCATAAAAATCTTCAATGGAATTTCAACTGCTCTATGTTCTGCCGAAGGGTTATTTACAATTACGGTTTCTTCACCCGGTTCGGTCATATCAACTCCGATAACCTGCACTGTGCAATCGGCGGATAAGCCCGGCATAGCACATATTTCAGGATAGAAAAGTGCTATGCTGCTGACGGCACAAATCACTTTTTCGCCATTTTCAAGTGACTCGCATATATCCTTTACCGTTAGCGAGTTCTCTCTTGTTACTTCAAGGTCGAGACTTTCAAGATATTTTCCCGTTTCGTTAAGAGTGGAGCCGTGCTCACTGTGGTAATAACCGTTATTATAACCTATGGAACAAAGTTCCTGCTCGGATATTTTGCTGCCTGTCAGAAGTTCTGACACATACTGCTCGCAAAGAAGACTGTCTGAACAGTTGTTTTCAGCTTTTACCCATACGGCTGAATCTATATTGGGCGTACCAAAAAGTTCATTAGTTTCTGTGCTTTCCGTTACGTCCCTTTCAGGTGATACATAGTGTTCCAGCAAAACGCCGTCATCAAGCATTTCACTGTTTTTATTTAACTCAGAACCTTCAAAAAATTCGTAATCCAAAGCCGTTTTCTCCGTTCAATTGAGTATCACTCAAAATACTTATCTGTAAAACCCTTGTCAATCATTTTATACATTGGAGTTAAGCCGGGTTCAACAAGTGCGTTTAATAAATCCTTAAACGCCGTCTTCCTCACACCTGATGCCGGTTCTATACCAAGCATATCATTTATAATCGTGTCATAAGCCTTGTAAATATCATTTACTCTGTTTTTATATTCCTCTTTACCGAGTTTTTGCAGGCTTCTATGAGGAAATACACCAACAGGTTTGTCAAAAGGAAATCCGCTGAATTTTTCGCTGTTTCTTAACACTTCAAATCCTGCGGGAGATGCAGTAACACCAAGTTTGGTTTCATCTATGGCATTTTTGATTTTTTCAGGAATATTAATCAGTGCATGAAGCTCAAAAGTAATCAGATACTCAATCGGCATAACCGCTGATTTGTCCTTTTGATTTGTTTTTTTGTATTTTCTGTACGGAAGAACAATAAACACTTTTTCTCCGCTTTTTCTTAAAATAGGATAGCCTATTTTGTAACCGAGTGGAATGTGGCAGGCTTTTATAAATTCATTAGTATTTAATCCGCTTAAAAATTCTTTAGTATTAAAACCTTTCATCGTTTTGTCCCTCCTTATTTGTAACATTCTATCATCATATTTCCGCTGTCTTCCCAAGCGTCAAGGAAGGTATCGAGCGGTATTTCTTCGCCGCAGCCATCAAGAGTTCCGGAATCATTAAGAATAACCGATTCTGTTTCGGCATTATAGCCTATTACCTCTACTGCGTGATCTACTCCGTTAGGATCAATTAAATCTTCCCAAGCGCTTTCGCCGTTCCAGTATTCACCTGAATCAAGTGCTACAATGGCCCTGCCGTCATTTTCAAGACATTCCATCAAATTCTCAAAACTATTGCCTTGTGACATTTCGTTCTGAATGCCGAAATAATCAAGCATTTTGTTCATATCTTCAAGAGTTGTTCCGCCGTTTTCATCAAACCACCCATTCATTTCCGAGAATTCACAGAAGGAATCGGGGTCTAATTCAAGACCTGTAAACTCCTCAATAACAAATAGTTGAGAAAACTGAGCGCATCTGTTTGTGTCGCCCTGATATTCCCAATGTTCCATAGCCTCGCCGGAGTTGTAGATATCGTCACCTTCGATAGAGTCAAAGTTTTCAAATTCTTCTTCGCTCGGTCCTTCCATCGGATTGTCTCCGTAGCCTTCAATTCCGTACTCGGCAAGTATATCCGCAAACATATTTTCATGTTCTTCGTAATTGCCTTCCGAAAGGCATTCGTTTGCCATGCTTTCCAGACTGACAAGTTCTGAATCAGTCATTCCTGTTTCCAGGTTTGTTACATCAAAATCCAACATTTCCTTAAATCCTTTCTTAATTAACAGTTGTTTTTATAGCGGCTGTTTGCCAGGTGCAGGGATTTTTACCCAAACTGCAGCGTCATCTTCGTCGCCGCAGATAATGGCATTTCCTTTTTCAAGTGCCGGGATAATGTATGTTTGGTCCTCTCTGAAAGCCATACATCTTGCCATTACAGCCTGGTCGTCGGGTGCTGTAAGGCGGTGTACGATTTTATAGTTCGTATTTTTAATGGCGTCGTCAATCAGTCTTGTAGGTACTTGGTCAACAATCATAAAGCCCTGACCGTATCCTCTAACTTCTGAAAGCATGTTGCCAAACAAATCAGCAACTGCTGTTTGGGGGCTGCCGCTTGACTGATTGCCTTGCGGTTTGATAAGCACATTGTGTGCCTCCTCTACAAGGCAAAGATGCATTAATTTATTTCTATTTGCGGCTTCGCGGTAACTTTTGTCGTTATTGTACTTGGAAATTCTGTACTCATAGAGTGCATTCATAATAAGCGACATAACCAAAGCCTTATCCTTTGAGCCTGACAGACGGCTGATATTGATAATAACATTTCCTGAGAAGAGTTCATCATAATCCACGCTTGTGACGTTATTAAGAACTCTGCCTCTCATTCCGCGTTTGAGCGACTTAAATCGAGTGAAAAGAACTTCTTTGAAATTGGTTTTAACCTTTTCTTCATAGTTCTTGCTCTCCATTACTTTTTCCGCTCTTCTTATCATACCGTCTATATCGGGATATTCTTTAAGCGGGTTGTTTTCGCTGTTTTCCCAGTCGATGTTTTCCTCTTCACAGGTTTTCTTGATAGTTTCGTATACTACCTCTTCAATAATAATCGGAATAACGTCCTCTGAAGGAAGACAAGCGTTCAGCAGCGTTGCAAAAACTTCGCTGTGTTGAAGCAAGTCAACTTTTGCACCTTTAGTATATGCGGGCGCAAAACCGTTAATTTTAAGTTCTTCGGTTTTGACTCCGTCAAATTCGCTTACGCCGGGCATATAAATTTTAAACTGCTTTTCTTTTGGCAGGTGCTTATTCATCTCGATTGCCCAACGCACATAGTCGTCCTTTGCAGGCTCTATTACCATAATCGGCGTTTTATTTTTAAGCACTTCAGACAGAATTCTTTTACAGGTTGTTGACTTTCCGCTGCCGGTACTGCCCGCAACCAAAGTGTGACGAACTAAAGAATTAAGGTCAATATCATAGGTCGTGCTTTGTATGACACCTGTATCAACCAAGTTGCCAATTCGGATTTTGTCACCTTTTATAACAGCAGGGTTGTTTGCAAATCTTACAGCAGTCTTTACGAATCTGAGTCCCGGCACATCCCGCCTCGGAAGCGAGGTTGCAAGGCTCAATTCCTTTGTGTTTATAGGTGTGCTTATAT